>NZ_JBZFUL010000009.1:0-76854 GCF_058314515.1 Streptococcus sp. ELY_137 | reverse complement strand
GTCAATAACGTGCCTAAGGTGGATCCTAAGAAGGATGTGACCCTGACTCTAGATCCAGCCGATACCAATAACCTTGACGGTCAGAGCGTAGCGCTCAACCAAGTCTTCAACTACCGTCTGATCGGTGGGATCATTCCGGGCAACCGCTCGGATGAGCTGTTTGAGTATAACTTCTATGATGACTATGACCAAACAGGGGATCAGTATACCGGACAATATAAGGTCTATGCCAAGTCTGACATCACCCTCAAGGATGGGACTGTGATCGCAGCGGGAACGGATGTGACCGGTTATACGGAGGCAGACGTCAATGAAGCAGAGGGGCTCATTGTCATCAGATTCCAGGAAAGCTTCTTGCGTTCGGTTTCGCTGGCCTCTAGTTTCCAAGCGGAAAGCTACATCCAGATGAAGCGGATAGCGGTTGGCACCTTTGCGAACACCTATATCAATACGATTAACGGCGTGACCTACAGTTCGAATACGGTTAAGACAACGACACCGGAGGATCCGGCTGATCCTACGCCGCCGGCACCAAATCGTAACCGTCTGCCGCTAACTGTGAGCTATTACCTTGAGGACGCAACACCGCAGCCAGCGAAGGCCAGTCTTTTACCACAGACGGGCAGTCAGGAGAGTGCTTATCTGCCGCTCTTAGGCTTGAGTGCGATTTTAGCTAGTCTTGGTTTGGCAGGGATGCGCCGTAAGAAGGAAGCTTAATCAAACCAAAGAAGCAGATCTAGTCTCTGCTTCTTATTTTTAAGGTCCCATTAGCAGCTCTGGCAGCTGCCTTTTATTAGAAGTGGCTAGAGTTTAAACATTTTTCTATATAGAAACTATCATTTTTACCCATAACGTGGTATACTAAGTAGGTTGCACTAAAGTGCAATTATTATATATTACAGGTTTTATAAGACAGCCTCGCACTGTTTTTAGAAAGAGAATTTAAGTGAAATTTACAGAATTACATTTAGCAGAAGATATTCTGCAAGCCGTTGACAAAGCAGGTTTTGTCGAGCCTTCTCCTATCCAGGAACTGACGATTCCTTTAGCCCTCGAGGGCAAGGATGTCATCGGTCAAGCACAGACAGGAACAGGTAAGACAGCTGCTTTTGGTTTGCCAACCCTCAATAAAATTGATGCTGAAAATAAAGCGATTCAAGCTTTAGTTATTGCGCCAACGCGTGAATTAGCGGTACAGAGTCAGGAAGAGCTCTTCCGCTTTGGCCGTGAAAAAGGCGTCAAGGTTCGTTCAGTTTATGGGGGATCTAGCATTGAGAAACAAATTAAAGCCCTGCGTTCAGGTGCCCATATTGTCGTTGGTACACCGGGACGTCTGCTGGACTTAATCAAACGTCGGGCTCTTAAGCTCAATACGGTTGAGACCTTGATTCTTGACGAAGCTGATGAAATGCTTAATATGGGGTTTCTTGAGGATATCGAGGCTATTATCAGCCATGTTCCTGAAGAACGTCAAACCCTTCTCTTTTCAGCTACCATGCCTGATGCCATCAAGCGTATCGGTGTGAAATTTATGAAAGAGCCCGAGCACGTTAAAATTGCTGCTAAAGAATTGACCAGCGACAAGGTCGAACAATTTTATATCCGAGTTAAAGAGCAGGAAAAGTTCGATACGATGACCCGCCTTATTGACGTTGATCAGCCGGAATTATCTATTGTTTTTGGTCGTACCAAACGTCGTGTTGATGAATTGACCCGCGGGTTAAAGCTGCGTGGCTATCGCGCAGAAGGTATTCATGGTGATTTAGATCAGAACAAACGCCTGCGAGTTATCCGCGATTTTAAAAATGATAACCTTGATATCCTAGTTGCAACCGATGTGGCTGCCCGTGGACTGGATATCTCAGGTGTGACCCATGTTTATAACTATGATATCCCACAGGATCCTGAAAGCTATGTCCATCGCATTGGGCGGACAGGTCGTGCCGGTAAGTCAGGTCAGTCTATCACCTTTGTGTCACCAAATGAAATGGGCTATCTGTCTATCATTGAAAAATTGACGAACAAGCGTATGAAGGGACTAAAACCGGCTACAGCCGAGGAGGCCTTTCAAGCAAAAAAACGTGTGGCTCTTAAAAAGATTGAGCGCGATTTCGCGGATGAAGCGGTTCGAGCTAACTTTGAAAAATTTAAGGGTGACGCTGTTAAATTAGCAGCTGAATTTTCACCAGAAGAGCTGGCTCTCTATATCCTTAGCCTCACCGTGCAGGATCCTGAGACAATGCCAGAAGTCGAAATTAGTCGTGAAAAACCACTACCTTTTAAACCGTCTGGTAGTCATAAGGGCAAAGGCGGTCGCGGTAATAATAATCACCGCAGTGGCGGTAGAGATCGTTATCGCCGGGATAACAATGGTCGACGCGACTTTAAGCGGGTCTCCAATAAAAATCGTAAAGACTTCGAAAAAAAGGACAATAAACGTCCCCACCGCACTTCAAGTGAAAAGAAAAATGGCTTCGTTATCCGCAATAAAGGTGACAGATAAGTCCATTTGTTTCTTGTTGTATAATTAAAAGGCACCTCAGCCATTGTGTACATGTATGCACAGCTGAGGGACCTTTTTATTTTTTTCCTACTCTCTTGAAAGTTTTTAAGAAGGAATTGAGAGAACCTTTAAATATTATTAAAATGAGCTGGAAGCGTTTACAAAAATAGTTACAAATAAGTATAATATAGGCGTAGAAGGTTATAACTTTTTAAAGATATTATTGGGGAGGTGATCTCTATGCCATCGCGTCATGATTTACATCATTCCAAAAAACAAACCTCCTTTTGGAAATGGGGAGGCACACTTTTAGGTCTGGTTTTGATAGCTTTAATCGCTTTTATTTTCATCAATCAATCCACGACTACAACGCATAGTAACCAAAAGGCAAGGAGCCCTCAAAATTCTATACGTCATAAATCATCAAATCATTCGGCAGAAAAGCCTAAGAACAAGAGTAGTTCAGTATCTAGCTCCAGCCAATCAGGTACCAATGATAGTGATAACAATCAGTCTTCTAGTCAGAATCAGAGCCAGATTATTTCCAGTGATCTAGTAGGTACGTGGCAGGGTCAGACTCCTGTCAGCAATTATGCAGTTACCATGACCTTTCAGGAAAATGGTCAGATTGATGTGGCGGTTGACCAAACCGCTCTCAGTCTTACAGTTGGCAGTTTGAGAGAAATTTCACCTGGCCTATACCTCTACCAAGATATCAGTCCTGCTGATCAGGCTAACTACTTGTTACCGGGTGCTGAACTCGGTGGCACTGGTGGCCCAGTCAAGTTTGGCTATGGGGTATCCGTCAATGGTGATACCATTAAGCCTGTCTTCTGGCAGGTTCAACCAGACCAAGATTTTACGGCCGATAACATGTCCAAAGAAGCCGGCTACCACGGAGTATTCACTCTCAGTCGTAGCCAATAGAAACTTCACTGGGCATATTAACATAGAAAAAGCGAGGTAGATTTTCTGAGTAATCTGCCTCGTTTTGCGTTTACAGGATAATTTAGCTAAAGAAGTGAATGAGAATACCACCTAATATCAGAATAATAGCCCCGCCGAGCCGGTTGGCCATCTGGGCGAAGGCAATCATTTCCATACGATCAGCAGCTGAGAGGACAGCGATATTGCCAGTACCCCCCATTGAATTATTAATCATACCTGCACCGATGGCTGTTTCGACTGGATAGAGACCAAAGATTTTACCGAGGAACCAGCTGGCCAGTCCCATGGCGATTACCGAAGTTAAGCTAAGGATAAGGAATTGCCAAGTCATGGCCTGTGCTAGTTTGGATAGGTCCATCATAGCCAAACCGATACCAGCCAAAACAGCATGGGTTAAGTTGGTCATGACGACTTGGTTGAACATAACAACACAGTCTTGAAGTGCTTTTGGTACGGAATCAGTTGCTTTCAAGATAAAGACAATGATGATCATAAAGGCGTAACTGTGGATCTTTGGAATAAAGGCGTTGAGGATAACACCGATGAGAAACAATCCAAAGGCAAGCATGAGGCCAACGCCAATCTTAGTAGCATCAAGCCTTAATTTTGGTTTTTCAAGCTCTTCCTTATTAACTTCGATCAGAACACCGTGACCGTTGTACTTGGTATTGACGAAAGCTTTAGCAAGAAAGATAGCCCCGATGATGGCAAATAGGTTACCCAGAGTCGTTGCGGGGGCCAACTGATTAAGGATTTGACCGGCAGGGACATGGAGTTGGCTAGCATAGATTTTAGAAAGCGGTACGATACCAGCTCCCATACCTCCAGCCATCTGAGCCATAGAGATATAAAGTACAGAGTGACCAAAGCCTTGACCAAGAAGGGCTCCCATAGTACCTGTAGCGAAGAAGCCAATGACCATAGTAGCGAGTGAGATTGGGATGAAGCGAGCCGAAGCCTTAACCAAGAGGTTGCGGTTCATGCCTAGGATAGCCCCACAGATCAAGGCAGCAATATAGAAGTCTAGAAAACCCCAATCTTGCATAAAAGTTCCCGTAGCTTTAACCAGTTCCTTAGGCATGATATGAAGACTGTTAAGCAGGGCAGCCGCAATCAAAGTAAAAACAGAACCACCACCGAGGTAGGTGTTAAAAATAGGCAATTTTTCCCCACAGAAGTAGAAGAGGTGCCCTAAAAGGATGAGCATGAAGGTAATTCCTAACATATTAAAAGGAAGTTTCCCCATCCAGATGGTAATAGCTAAAATGATGATCAAACCCATATAGAGGGGGAGACCAAGACCGGAGATTTTAATATCGTTTAATTTTTTCATAATAGCTAAGAGCCTCCAACTACTTAATAATCAGGGTACCATTTGAGGTCACGGACAGCCTTAGCCATATCAGTTTCCTTTGCTTGGGCCAAGCCCTGTTCTTGCGCTTTTTTGGCAACGGCTTCAGCTACCTTAATAGAAACATCAGCTACATACTTAAATGGTGGAAGAACGGGTGCCCCTGGCTGACCCGGATCGACCAAACCACTGAGTGAGTGAGCAGCGGCCCCAATCATTTCATCAGTCAAGAGCTTGGCTTCTGAGGCTAACATACCAAGTCCGAGACCTGGATAGATAAGGGCGTTGTTGGCTTGACCGATTTGATAATCGACGTCCTTATAAGTAACAGTACCGGAAGGAACACCTGTTGCTACGAAGGCCTTACCATCAGACCATTCAATCACTTGCTCAGCAGTTGCTTCCAATTTTTTAGTTGGGTTAGAGATTGGGAAGATAACCGGACGTTCGGTATTTTGACACATAGCTTGGACAACTTCCTTGGTGAAGGCACCAGCATCGGTAGAAGTACCGACCAAGATTGTTGATTTAACAGTTTTGATGACGTCAAGCAAATTGGTCATATTGTCGGAACCTTCAAAGTCAGCGCGCTTCTTAGCAAATGGTTTTTGAGCTGGAGTGAGATCATCCATATCGTCAAAAAGAAGACCCTGCTTATCGATCATGAAGAAATGCTTGTAGGCTTCCTCTTCTGACAACCCTTCGCTGACCATTTCAGCATGAACTCGAGAAGCGATACCAGCACCGGCAGAACCACCACCGTAGCAGAGGTAGACTTGATCAGTCAATTTTTCGCCAGTGATATCAAGGGCGCCAAAGATACCACCAAGTACAACGATACCAGTACCTTGGATATCATCATTAAAGGTTGGAATGTCATTCTTGTATTTATCAAGAATAGTAGCAGCATTGGAGCGGCCGAAATCCTCCCAGTGGAGGTAGAGTTTAGGAAAGAGTCTTTCAGCTGTTTGGACAAACTGGTCAATAAACTCGTAATATTGTTGGCCGCGGATCCGTTCATGACGGTTGCCCAGATACATAGGATTATTCAAAAGCTCACGGCGGTTGGTACCGGCATCAATAACCAGCGGCATGACACAGGCAGGGTCGATACCGGCAGCCGCAGTGTAGACCATGAGTTTTCCGACAGATATATCAACTCCTTGTACGCCCCAGTCACCGATACCAAGGATACCTTCAGCATCAGTTGCTACAATTAGACGAATATCACGGTCACCAGCAGCATTTTTCAAGGTTTCTTCAATATTTTCAGGGTGGTTAATATCAAGGTAGGCCGCGTATTGAGGATCAACAAAAAGTTGGCTGTAATTTTCAATAGTATCTGCAATTGTGGGATCGTAAACAATAGGATTAAACTCTACGATATGCTGATTGAACAAATAGTAAAAAAGGGTGCGATTGGTATTGAAAATTTCCATCAAAAAGAGACGTTTTTCTAGATCTGATGGTTTTTGTAGGTAGTGCTGGTAAGCTTGATCTGCCTGTTCTTCAATGGTTTGTACGTAAGGTGGTAAGAGACCAATCAGACCGTGTTCCTTACGTTCTTCCATAGTGAAGGCAGTTCCCTTATTCAAAAAGGGATTGTTTAAAATATCGTGTGCTTGCATTTTATTCTCCTCTATAATAAATAATGATAAGTAATGCTCCTCGCAAAGAGCGACCTTATTATAGGAGTGCCGCCTTCTTATAGTCAACTGCCCATCTTATCATAAATTTTATTTATAAGACAACCTTTTGTGCTACAATGATAAGAGTGGAGGTTCTGTATGAATATCAGGGATTTAGAGTATTTTCAGGAGTTATCTAAGTTAAACTCATTTACGGCAGTCGCCCAGTCTTTCAAGGTCAGTCAGCCTACCATTACCTACGCTGTCAAGCGATTAGAAAGTTACTTTAACTGTGAACTGTTTGTCAAGGATCCTTCTCACCGCTCGGTCATTTTAACCCAGCAAGGGAGGATTCTAGCTAAACATATTGAAGCTATTCTAGCAGAACTGGCGATTTCTCAAAAAGAGATAGCACGCGTTAGTCATCAGGAAGTTAAGGTTGGTTTTCCTCCTATTATCAGAGCACGAATTTTATCAGAGCTTATTCATAAAGGAGCAGGCCTAAATTTTATGTCTAGAATGCAAATGTTGGGCGGTGGCTCAGTTGATTTGCTATCGCAGCTAATAGCTGGCGATTTGGATTTCAGCCTTATCGGAAGTCTGCACCCCTTGGAACATCCTAAGCTAGTTACGAAGGAGCTCTACCAGCGTCCTTTTTACATTATCGTATCGGAAAAGCACCCTCTGGCCAAGAAGCAGGCTGTCTCCTTTAGTGAAGTATTAGATGAACCCTTCCTTATTCTGGATGAAGGCCATACGCATTTAGAGGCCTTTAATTACCTGAATGATAAATACCAACGAGGCGCTAATATCTTTCTAAAATTGAGTGAGGTCGCCATTATTGGACAGATGGTTGAAGAAAATCTTGGCATTACCCTGCTGACAGACTTTCTCCTCTTTTCAGAATTAGAAGGTCTGGTCAAGATCCCTCTTATAGATGACGATAATGTCAGTTTTCATGTCAGCTACGCCTATCCTAAACAGGCTGTGCTCTCTCCAGTCATTCAAGAGTTTATCACTCTTTTAGAGCAGATTGATAAGACTAACGTATAAAATAAGAGCAGGACAAGCAATTGCTCAGGCTTCTCCTGCTCTTATTCAGTATGTTCCGCTATGTAATCCAGTTTTTCCTGCCGAGTTTTTTGTTTAAAGAGGCTTTCGGCTCTCATGGCAGCATTTTTGTGATTGAAGGTTTCCGAGTAGATAAGTTTGACAGGGAGTCGCGCCTTAGTATATTTGGCGCCTTTTCCAGCATTATGTTTGGCTAAGCGTTTGTCTAAGTCAGTTGTATAGCCGGTGTAGAGGCTGCCATCCGCGCATTCCAGCACATACATGTAAGCCCTGTGATCCTTACCAAAATAGATATCATGAATCTCGTCGGTGTAATCGCCATTATCCTTGTGGACAATGAGCGGCGGCAGGAACTTCAACCCGTCTAGGGATCCATCCTTAATGGCTTCAATCAAGAGCATATTGGCTTCCTTATCCTTTTTGGGATAGACAAATTGGATCCACTTTGGGGCCAGCTTATAGTTCTTCATTGTGTCTAAGATTTCTAAAAAGCGCTCCGGCCGATGCACCATTGCCAACCGCCCCTTGGTTTTAAGTGCCTGCTGACTGATTTGGCAAATCTCTTCAATGTCAGTCGCAATCTCGTGACGGGCTAGAAGATAGTGCTGACTGGCATTTTTCTTGGAGGTTTCGGTTGCCTTGAAATAGGGAGGATTGCAGAGAATAAGATCCACTTTTGAGCGAGGCGCGTGGTTCATGAGATTTTTTAGGTCATCATTAATCATGGTGACCTGCTCAGTTAAGCCATTGAGCTCAATCGAGCGCTGTCCCATATCAGCCAGTCGCTCTTGGAGTTCAATTTCTAGGATTTTGGCCTTAGTTTGAGTTGAAGCAAAGAGACCGACGGCACCGTTGCCGCTGCAGAGATCAACGATCAAACCTTTAGACGGGAACTTTGGAAAGCGTGACAGCAAGACACTATCGACAGAGTAGCTGAAAACTTCCTTGTTTTGAATAATTTTAACATCAGTAGAGAAGAGCTGATCAATGCGCTCTCCTTTAAGCAGATTTTTCTTTGCCATGGAAATCATTATAGCATGATTTGATAGTGAAGAGAAGGTGAGAATGAAACAGATGATAATTATCAGAAAGATTATTATTTATTTTCGAATGATTACTATTTGTATTAAAGATTACAAATTCACTCTAATTTTCCTTGCATAAGTAAATTTTAAGCGCTACAATGACTGCGTAATTTTTTAAAAAGAGAACTTTCTATGAACACAGTAAGTTTGGATTCAATGGCTTTTGATAATTTTGAGGTGGTGGATGGAAACTTTCTCTCAAATGTAGATGGTGGTGCTGAGTGGGGTAATGCGTTGTTGAGTGCTGCCACTTCAATTGGCTTCGGTGCTATGGCTCTCACTGCAGCACCAGTCAGTGTTCCAGCAACTTTAATGTTATTAACTGCTCAAGGAGTATCAACTGGTTTAGAAATATATTATTTGAACAAAGATTAAAAATTTAGCTGGGATTATGAAATTCTAAATACTAGTAGTGAGATATAAATATGCCTAATTATAGAAAGTGATTAATTATAGGGAGAAAATTTTATTATGAATATAACAACATTAGACACAGTAGCTTTTGATGACTTCGAAATCGCAGACGCAGACTTTATGGCCTCTTTTTCAGGAGGTGGCAATACAGTAGGAGTACTAACTGCAGCGGCTACTTCATTAGGATTTGGTGCTGCAGCCTGTTTAGCAGCTGGGACTCCTGTTGGTTGGCTATACCTAGGAGCACAAGGGCTGGCGATGGCTGCTGAGTATGCCTACTCTCAAGAATAATAAGAGGTGAGCAATTTTGTTGGAAAAGAAGAGTACTCAAGAAAAGATTGCAAGGTTACTGGCTTTAACAGTGAGTACATTTGCTCTAACTTTCCTTTTATGGCCTATTTCAAAGTTTTTTTCGATCATTTTATTTCTAGCATTGATGGTTACCAATGTCTTCCTACTTTTGTCAAAAAATGATTAAAAATATAAAATGAGAAGAGTTATAAAATTACTATCTTGGTTCATAATTGCTATCGTTGATTTTGTATTTATCTGACCAAGTCAAAGAATAGTGGCAACAGTGATATTTGCATTAATCATAGTTGCAATGTCTTCAGTTTTTTTGTTGCACTTTATTTTACAATCTATCATGATAAAAAAGCTAAAATCATGATATCAAAATTCAGTAAATTTTTATGCTACTCCCCCGTCTCCATCATGGCGTCTGGGCTCTTTTGATAATGATTCAGAGTCGTTAGGAGCTGGATCATTTGAATGCGGAATGTGACAGCATGTACTAGCAGCCTTAGCAATAGGAGTTATCGCTATTAATATGGAGCTTACGACAGGATATTGCTATAATAATGCAGATTGGATTATTGGTAATAAAAACTGAGATTCTTTTAAAACTCGCTAAAATAATTGCTTTTTTTGTTAATATCTTAGCTTCTATCTTCGTAATAGTCTATTTTCTTTTTTTCAGTAAGTAGTAGAATTTTAGATAAGATAGCTCATCTCTTGGTTACAGAAATTTTGAAAAAGAAGATATGCTAGCAAATTTAGAAGGTGAATTTAATGGACTTGGAGCTGCAACTTCATATCTTGGTGAACTGGGGTTTTGCACTTGGAGCAATGACTGCTGCTATTCCTGTCGGAGCAGCTCTTTATGGGGAGTGGCTCTTTGTATGGCTGGTGCCGCTGCATATTATGCATTCGAAGAATAACTAGGGGAACTGATATGTTATTTAATACTAAGTTTAGAAGATGGTATACGCTATTCCTATTTCTAGTAGTAGCTATAATATGGACGATGACCTTTTGGTCCTATAGTAAACTGTTTGCAGTTTTATCTTTTATCGTAATTATGGCTGTCAATCTTCTTACTTTTTTGCAGTAAAGGGTTCAGATAACTAACGTCAATAATTTTGTACTTTATAAAATAGTTATGAAGTCCATCCTTTTGACTCTTTGTCAACTGTAATAGGTGTCGAATAAGTTAGATACGAGAGAGGATCATAGCTCTCTCGTGTTGTCTTTCTTAAGTTTTTAGGCGACAAGTTAAAATGAACAGCTGCCAGGTTGTTTTACTATTCAAAGCAAGAAGAATTTTGTCTTATTTTAGAGTTATTAAAATAGCGAAGGAATAGGAATGAAGACTTTCGGAGCTATTGCAGGTGGTGTTACTGAGGGAGTAAGTGGTGCAGTTTTAGGATACAAAGCAGGAGATTGTTTGACTAATTAGTTATGAAATATGTGATTATTTTTATCCTTTGGATAACTTTGGTTATTTTAGATACGATTTTTATAAGGTTTTCTAAAAACCAGAAACTCAAAGCCTTATCTTCTACATCGGTCTTGTTGATAACAGTTTTGTTGGCTCTTTATGAACTGTTTTGGTCTTAGGCTAATGTTATAGTTGAGAGGTTGCATGAATAAATCAATGTAATTTAGCACTTATCGACGATCATTGCCGTACATGGTGCAGTTGCCGGCGGAATTGGTGGAGGAGTGAATTATTTACTGAATTGTTGAGGGTAATATGGAATATTGCATTACGGGAGCTATTATAGCACCACTAGTTGTCATGATAATTATACAATTGATGAATTGGAAAAAACCAAAATAACTTGTTGTGAAGATTGGCTTTGATGACCTCAAGATAGCTAATTATCTACACAAGAAAGCTAATGATATGGTACTTGGAATCTAGTGGGAAGCTGGGTTCCTTTTTTGCTTATTGTTCTTAGTCTTGCTGATGTTCTGACCTTCCTTGCTTTCTTGATTTTTAAGGGAATTTGCTTTAAAATAAAAGAGCTGAAAAATGAATAATGACAAGCGATGGTTAACAGCTTGTCTAGGAGATAGATCATGTCAACAAGTATCAAAAAACGTCCAGAGGTCTTGTCACCTGCAGGGACTTTGGAAAAATTAAAAGTAGCCGTTCTCTACGGGGCCGATGCGGTCTTTGTCGGCGGCCAGCAGTATGGACTGCGCAGTCGTGCTGGGAATTTTAGCATGGAGGATATGCAAGAAGGCATCAATTTTGCTCATGAACATGGAGCCAAGGTCTATGTGGCCGCTAACATGGTAACCCATGAAGGCAATGAACAAGGAGCCGGCGACTGGTTCCGCCAGCTGCGTGATATGGGTCTCGATGCCGTTATCGTATCGGATCCAGCCCTGATTGAAATCTGTGCGATAGAAGCACCGGGATTGGATATTCACCTGTCGACCCAAGCGTCGGCGACCAATGTCGAAACTTTTAAATTCTGGAGCAATTATGGCCTGACTCGTGTCGTCTTGGCGCGTGAGGTCAATATGGAAGAACTGGCTGAGATTCGCCGCCGTACAGATGTTGAAATCGAGGCCTTTGTTCACGGTGCTATGTGCATTTCTTATTCAGGTCGCTGTACTTTATCTAACCACATGAGCCACCGCGATGCCAATCGCGGCGGTTGTTCACAGTCCTGCCGCTGGAAATACGATCTTTACGATATGCCATTTGGTCAGGAGCGTCGCAGCCTCAAGGGGGAAATTCCTGAAGAGTACTCCATGTCAGCGGTTGATATGTGCATGATTGAACATATTCCTGACATGATTGAAAATGGCGTTGATAGCTTAAAGATTGAAGGCCGGATGAAATCGATCCATTACGTTTCAACTGTAACAAACTGCTATAAGGCCGCGGTAGATGCCTATATGGAGAGTCCAGAAAAATTCGAAGCTATCAAGGATGATTTGATTGATGAACTCTGGAAGGTTGCCCAACGTGAATTGGCAACGGGCTTCTACTACAGTACTCCTACAGAACATGAGCAGCTCTTCGGCGCCCGCCGCAAAATTCCGCAGTATAAATTTATCGCTGAGGTCGTTTCCTTTAATGAAAAAACGATGACAGCTACCATTCGTCAGCGTAATGTTATCAAGGAAGGGGATCATGTTGAATTTTACGGTCCAGGTTTCCGCCATTTTGAAACCAATATCGAAGATCTCCACGATGCTGAGGGAAATAAAATTGATCGGGCACCAAATCCTATGGAACTTTTGACGATCACGGTTCCTCAAGCAGTTCAGCCGGGTGACATGGTTCGTGCCTGCAAGGAAGGTCTCGTCAATCTCTATAAGGAAGACGGCAGCAGCCAAACAGTTAGGGCCTGATTTTTGGAAAACTTTTACGAATAAACAGTCAGGAGGAAGAGCAAATATGGCAGAATTTACATTTGAAATTGAAGAAAAACTCTTGGTCCTCTCTGAAAATGACAAGGGTTGGACCAAAGAGCTTAATCGCGTTAGCTTTAATGGTGCTCCGGCCAAGTATGATATTCGTGCGTGGAGCCCTGATCATACTAAAATGGGTAAGGGTATCACTCTGACCAACGAAGAATTTCAAGTTCTTGTTGACGCTTTTAAAAATTAAATAGGATTAGGGTTGCTGCTTTGCTTATAGAGCGAAGGGCTGACCCTAGTTTTTTTATTAGGGAAGCTTAAAGGCGGTAACTTCTATCATATTTGGCTTTTAGTCAAATGTCTTTAGGTATTATCCTAGGCTAAAAATTTTTTCGCCACTAGGCTGACCTTTGCAGTATTAGCTTGACAAAGCTTTCTGAAAGAGGTTACAATATGAGAAAATAAGAGTGGGGATTATTTTATCAATTTCCGCATGGAATATTTTTGAGTAAGGATTAGCAGCCTTGTCATTAAGGAGTCAGATGAGAGAGTTTGAAGATGATTATAGACGGGCCATCGGGAAAAGCGGAGTTCGAGGCTTGGGCGACCCACAGGTCAAAAAAGAATTGGAAGATAGGGTCTATCGTCTGCACGAGGCCTTGAGGGTATCCGAAGATGAAAACTCCCGTCATGAAATCCAGTTTCTTTTGGACCGCGCCAAGGGAGAGTACCAAAAGTATATTCTAGCAGAGAGGAAGATGGTGGCTATGATTCGACGTGATATGCGAGTGCAAGCAGAAGAAGAGCGTAAGAAAAAACGACAACTATTTATATTGATAGCTAGTATAGCTGGATTAGCGCTGGTTGTTCTCTTTGTTATCTTGCACATCAATGCAGCTAATCGAGCAGCTAAAAACGAGGCAGCAGCCAAGGCCGCTTTTCAACAGAAATCAGATGTAGCCAAGAGTTCCAAGGAGGAAGCGGACAATAAGCTAGGAGACACAGAGCTTTTTCCTAAAAATCTCATTGGTACTTGGTCAGGCCAACAAGGAGGGGCCGAAATAACTCTGACTTTCAGCGAAGATGGCACTGTGACTGTCACGACTGAGCTCAGTGATGGAAGCTACACTGAAAATTCGGGAGTTGTTACATCAACGCTACCAGTTGATGATACGACCTTTAGAATCGTTGAGTATTCTGGAGTGGTTTCCCCCGAACAGTCCAACGGTACCGCAGTTTCTGAACTGGGCTATAAACTGGGTTCTGGTGGCAAGGAACTCTATCCGATTCTCTGGCAGTCCCAGGCAGGTCAGGCTATTGACTACAGCAAGTACACTTATGACGATAGCAATGTCCTTAAAAAGGAAGACTAAACCATATTAGCAAAAAGCCGGTGGTGTTTCCGCTGGCTTTTTGCGATTAATATTAGTGCTAATGTACTTTGAAGATAAATCCGATGAGGTGATGAGTCTTAGACAGCTCAAAAGATCTCACAGACCTTTTGAGTTAGGAAGGGTAAGACCAACGGAGCTGATATCATAAAAATAAGGATCTATCATAAGATTCTCAAACGCTATGAAAGTGTCCAGTAAAAGCTGTATCTATTTCATAGCTCCCTTCTTTAAAATTTGGTATAATATAAACTAACACTTATTACAAATTAAAAGAATGGAGGTAGGCTGGTGGCGGATTATCTGTCGGTCAGTTCCCTGACTAAATATTTAAAACTTAAGTTTGACCGCGACCCCTATTTAGAGAGAGTCTACCTGACTGGTCAAGTATCCAATTTCCGCAAGCGTCCCAATCACCAATATTTCTCTCTTAAGGATGAGCATGCTGTTATTCAGGCTACTGTGTGGGCTGGTGTCTTTCGTAAGCTGGGTTTTGATTTAGAAGAGGGAATGAAAATCAATGTTGTCGGCCGCGTTCAGCTCTATGCTCCTAATGGAACTTACTCTATTGTTATCGAAAGAGCCGAGCCTGATGGCATTGGTGCTTTGGCTGTCCAGTTTGAACAGCTAAAAAAGAAGCTGACCCAGACGGGCTACTTTGCAGCTGAGCATAAGCAAGCCCTCCCACAGTTTGTTAAGAAAATTGGTGTCATCACGAGTCCCAGCGGTGCTGTGATTCGTGACATTATTACGACTATCCGCCGGCGTTTCCCAGGTGTTGCCGTTTTACTTTTTCCTACAAAAGTTCAAGGAGAAGGCAGCGCGCAGGAAGTAGCCGATAATATCGCTAAGGCTAATCAGAGAGAAGACCTAGACTTACTAATTGTTGGACGTGGTGGCGGTTCTATTGAGGACCTCTGGGCTTTCAATGAGGAGATTGTTGTTCAGGCTATTTTTGAATCCCGACTGCCAGTCATCTCAAGTGTCGGACATGAGACAGACACTACCCTCGCCGACTATGTGGCTGATCACAGAGCGGCAACACCGACAGCAGCAGCTGAATTGGCTACCCCTGTCACAAAGGCTGATGTTCTTTCTTGGCTTCAGGAAGCGAGTCATCGTGCCTATCAAGCAGTACAGCGTCACATTAAACAGCAGGAAGACAGGTTTTTGCAGGTCAGCCGCTCGGTTATTTTTCGCCAGCCTGAGCGACTTTATGATGCTCACAGTCAAAAACTGGATCGTTTGCGAGAGCAGTTGTTCAACTTAACACGCAGCTATTTGAGGCAGAATCAGCAGGAGCAACTCCTGTTGGCTCATCGCTTAAACAGCTTGGATTTGCGAGGTCAGTTGGAGCGATTTCAGGATCGCCTCAATCAGCAAGAGCGCTTGCTGAAATCTAATATGGCCAATCAATATGACAGTAAGCTGGCTCGTTTTGAAAAGGCTCAGGATGCACTCTTATCGTTAGATACTAGCCGAATCGTCGCAAGGGGCTATGCTATTGTGCAAAAAGATGGCAGACCGATTACTAGTGTTAAAGAGGCAGCGATAGGAATGGCTCTGAACTTAGAGATGAAAGATGGGGAACTAGAAGTAGAGGTAAAAAATGCCAAGCAAAAAGAAGACATTTGAAGAAAATTTACAGGAATTAGAAGCGATTGTTACCAAGCTGGAAAATGGTGATGTTCCTCTGGAAAAGGCTATTGCAGAATTTCAAAAAGGGATGACGCTCTCAAAAGATTTACAAAAAACCTTGTCTGAGGCAGAGGAAACGCTTGTTAAGGTCATGCAGACTGATGGTTCCGAAGTAGAAATGGATAGTGATGACTAAGCTCCAAAAGATTGATCAGGCTATTCGTAGCTATTATGAGCGTGAGCCGGTTGCTGATAAACTAATAGAAGCTATTTTTTACTCCATTGATGCTGGCGGCAAGCGGATTCGTCCCTCGATGCTGCTGGACATTGTTGAAGGTTTCGGTATTGAGCTGAAAACTTGCCACTATCAGGTTGCTGCAGCTTTGGAAATGATTCATACTGGTAGTCTGATTCACGATGATCTACCTGCTATGGATAATGATGATTATCGACGCGGACGTCTCACCAACCATAGGCAGTTTGACGAAGCCACAGCTATCTTAGCTGGCGACAGCCTCTTTTTAGATTCTTATGGCTTATTGGCGCAGGCTGATTTACCAGAGGATATGGCTATCGCCTTGATTAAAAATCTATCTCAAGCTTCTGGCACCTTTGGTATGGTGGGCGGTCAGATGCTGGATATTGAGGGTGAAGGTCAGCAGCTTGAATTTGAAGAACTGTCGGCTATTCATCGTAACAAAACAGGGAAGCTTCTTGCTTATCCTTTTAAAGCCGCTGCCATTCTTGCTAACCAAGACGACGCGACTCAGGAGCAGTGTGAACAGGCTGGGATTCTAGTTGGTATGGCCTTTCAAATCAGGGATGATATTTTAGATGTGACAGCAAGTTTTGAAGACTTAGGCAAAACGCCTCAGAAGGACTTGATGGCTGAAAAATCAACCTACCCAAGCCTGCTCGGCCTAGATAGATCTTACCATCTCTTGGAGGAATCCCTCAACCAAGCTATTGCTATTTTGCAAGAACTAAAAGTTAGTAAGGGATTTGTTCCGGATAAAATTATAAGGATGATAGAAAGGTTGCGGTTGCATGCCTAAGGAACGAGTAGATGTACTAGCCTATAAGCAGGGTCTCTTTGCTACCCGAGAGCAGGCTAAACGCGGCGTTATGGCAGGTCTGGTCGTCGCTGTGTCAGATGGTCAGCGCTTTGATAAACCCGGAGAAAAGATTTCTGATGATATTGAACTTAGGCTGAAAGGCGAAGTCCTTAAATATGTTAGCCGCGGTGGTCTTAAGCTGGAAAAGGCTTTAGAGATTTTTGATATCGCAGTTGAGGGACTAATTACCCTAGATATAGGTGCGTCAACTGGCGGTTTTACTGATGTTATGCTGCAAAATGGAGCTAAACTGGTCTATGCAGTAGATGTTGGTACTAACCAGCTCGTTTGGAAACTTAGACAGGACCAGCGTGTTATTAGTATGGAGCAGTATAATTTCCGCTACGCTAAATCCGACGATTTTAGTCGCGGCTTGCCTAGTTTTGCTAGTATTGATGTTAGCTTTATTTCGCTCAGTCTTATTTTACCGCCCTTAGCTGCCTTGCTCTCACAAGGCTGCCGCCTTGTTGCCCTAGTCAAACCGCAGTTTGAAGCAGGGCGCCGACAGGTTGGTAAAAATGGCATTATCAAGGACCCAGCTGTCCATCAAAACGTTTTAGAAACTGTGGCTGCCTTTGCTGTCGATTTCGGATTTACAGTTAGGGGGCTGGATTTTTCTCCCATTCAAGGTGGTCATGGCAATATTGAATTTTTAATGGATCTGGAGCGCTCACAAAACCCTGAAAATCTAGCAGCTGATGCCATCTTACCAACAGTAGAAAAAGCACACGAGGAATTTAAAAAGAATGAAAAAGCATGAACGTTTAGAACTTCTGCGACAAATTGTTTTAGAAAATGAAATTGAAACCCAACATGACCTTGTTGCCATGTTGGAAGCTCATGGTCTCAAATCTACTCAAGCAACGATTTCCCGCGATATCAACAATCTTGGCATTGTTAAAGTACCTAGTAAATCAGGTAAATATGTTTACGGCTTGTCTAAAGAATCGGCCAGAAAATTAATGACCCCCTTGCAGCAGGCTTGCGAATCCATTATTAGTCTGTCCGATAATATCGCAGGCTTAGAGCAGATGATCAGTATTTCTGCTGTACCGGGCAATACGCGTTATCTTAAGCGGCTTTTGCTGCAGGAGTATGGTGAAGAGATTTTTAGTATTATTGCTGATGATGATAGTATCTTAATCGTGTTGAAATCAGCTGGATTTGCTGCTGCTCTGCGCCAGAATTTAACAGCTTGGATAAAACAACACCATTGATTGAGGAGACTTATGCTATTAGAAATTTCCATAAAAAATTTTGCTATTATTGAGGAAATTTCCCTCAATTTTGACAATGGTATGACGGTTTTAACAGGTGAAACAGGCGCCGGAAAATCTATTATTATCGATGCAATGAATATGATGCTGGGAGCTAGAGCTAATACCGAAGTTATTCGTCACGGTGCAGCCAAGGCTGAGATCGAAGGTTTTTTTACCCTTCAGGATAACCCAGCACTCAATCAGGTTTTGAACGATAATGGTATTGAATTGGGGGATGAGCTGATTATCAGGCGGGAAATTCTTCAAAATGGCCGCAGTATCAGCCGCATCAATGGCCAAATGGTTAACCTATCAACCTTACGGTCTATCGGGCAATATTTGGTTGATATCCACGGTCAGCACGATCAAGAAGAACTGATGAAGGCTGCTCAGCATATTAGGCTTCTGGATGAATTCGGAGATGAAGATTTCTTTGTTATAAAAAAATCTTATCAGTCTAGTTTTGATGCCTACAGGAAGCTGCGTAAACGAGTTCTAGAAAAGCAGAAAAACGAAGAGGAGCACAAGGCTCGTATCGAGATGCTAGAGTTTCAGATAGCGGAGATCGAAGCAGCTGATCTTAAATCTGGTGAAGATAATAAACTCAATCAGGAGCGTGACAAGCTGCTTAATCACAAACATATTGCTGATACTCTAACCAATGCCTTTGCCATGCTCGATAATGAAGATTTCTCAAGCCTAGCTAATGTGCGTTCAGCTATGAATGATCTGCTGGCGCTGGAAGAATATGATCCAGATTACAAAGACCTGTCAGCTAATCTTTCAGAATCCTATTATGTTCTAGAAGATGTAACCAAGCGCCTAGCGGATATTATAGATGGCCTTGATTTTGATGGAAATCGTCTCAATGCAGTCGATGATCGACTTAATATCATCCACACTATAACGCGTAAATACGGTGGTAGTGTTGACGATGTTTTAGATTATTTTGATACTATTACTAAGGAATATAACCATCTAACGGGTAATGACCTGCAATCTGATGATCTGGAGACAGACTTAAAAACTTTAGAAAAAGAACTGATCGCCTCAAGTCAACTTCTTAGTGAGAAGCGTCATGCTTTAGCAGCTGTGCTAGAAACTGATATTAAACGAGAATTGATGGATCTCTACATGGACAAGGCCGATTTCCAAGTCCAATTTAGTAAGGGAAAATTTAGTCGTGAAGGCAATGAGCAGGTTGAATTTTATATTTCAACTAATCCAGGGGAAGGGTTTAAACCACTGATCAAGGTTGCTTCAGGCGGGGAACTGTCCCGTTTGATGCTGGCAATCAAATCCGCCTTTGCTCGTAAAGAAGATAAGACCAGTATCGTTTTTGATGAGGTTGACACTGGGGTCTCAGGACGCGTAGCGCAAGCCATTGCTCAGAAAATTTATAAGATTGGAAGCCATGGCCAAGTTTTAGCTATTTCTCACCTGCCGCAGGTTATTGCAGCAGCAGATTACCAATTCTTTATTGAAAAAGAAAGCAAAGAAGAATCGACTGTTTCGACTGTTCGTTTGTTAACAACTAAGGAGCGTGTTGAGGAGATTGCCAAGATGTTAGCCGGCGATCAGCTAACCAAAGCAGCCTTAACACAAGCCCAAGAGCTGTTGCAAAATCGATAAGACAATAGAATTAGAGTTTGGTGTTTTATTACCATCTCTAATTTTTTTGTATTGGTAAAAAATATTTTAATACTACTTGTCAAATTAAGAAGGAGATAGTATAATAAATTTTGCATTTATGGGAGAAAAATTTTATACCAAAATAGTATTTAAATACTATTGTTTTGTAGCCTAGTTTCCGAGCTACAAAGCTAGGTATCCATTGGGGGTGGCGGAGAAATGATAGATAAATTGAATAGTATAAGAAGAGGGAACAAGAATTCATCAACAAATTTACGTTTTGATATTCAGCTGGCCTTGCTGATTATAGGAGGGATTTTGATTGCCTTCGCCTTGGGAGCCATAGAGCAACAGGTTAGTTCTGACACGTCAACATCTGAACAGCCCGTAGCCCAGACAACTGGGGAAATTTTACCCTTAGACATTGATGGTGTCTTGAACGGTGATTATTCTTCCGTTGTTGGAACATGGAAGAGTGGAACTGGCACCAGTATTACCTTTGATACTGCGGGGGAAGTAACCTATAAGACTAAAAAAGGGAAGGTTAGTAAGGGGATTCTCTATAATGCTCGACTTCTAGATGGGCGCTTAGAAGCTCAATTTGAGACCAAAAACGGTGAGGTCGTCAGTATCTTCTTAGTGCCAGCAGGGATACCGACCAAATACACTGGGGCCACCTATCAGTCTGATGCTGTACTGGTTAATAGCGAGACAGCAGATGACGATCATCCATTTTATCGCTGATATAGTAGTAACAGTTTGTGCTGGGTCTATGGCTCAGCACTTTTTGTATATCGTTTTATTGGATTCTGGGCGGTGGGCTTCAGCTATTTGCTCTAAATGAAAAAGCTTCAGTAGATCATCAGCTTAAAAGAATTTTTCTTTAGTGACCTCATCACCTCATTTCAGCAATTTATGGCTCATCTGGAGCAGATCGGGGCTATTTGCGACAAAGCAAGAGTCTCAGACAGATTGTGTGCCTGTTTCAGGCTCTTTTTTTGCCTTCAACTCTTCACTCAATCTGTTCTGCTTTCTGTTATCAGCTGGATAATTTAGTTTTAATGCATAATTTTCATTTTTTACGAAAAAATATTGACAAATATTCATGTATCCTGTAAAATTATCACATATTTATTCATAGGAGGTGAATAAAATGAAGGTGGCTATCGTTGGTGTCTCAGGTTACAGTGGGTTGGAATTAGTGCGTTTGCTGGCTCAGCACAGTCAGGTTCAAGTGGTTTCTATTCATGCTACTAAGGAGGTTGGAGCCTTACTGTCAGATCTTTATCCTCACCTTAAAGGTATTTGTGACTTAGAAATACAACCCTTTGACGCTATGAATATTATGCAAAATACTGATCTTGTTTTTATGGCGACTCCCAGCGGCGTAGCTAAGGAGAGTTCAGCTGTCTTTGTGGAAAATGATTTTCCTGTTATTGATTTATCTGGCGATCATCGTCTATCTGCTGAAGACTACCAGAAATGGTATGGTAAGACGCCAGCGGCCTCCAAGGTTTTAGAGAAATTTACCTATTCTCTAGCTGAGTTTACGAATGCCGGTACCAATAAATTTATTTCAAACCCCGGCTGCTATGCAACGGCGACAGAGTTAGCCTTGATCCCTCTGCTCGGGTCTGATAAAGTTGATTTGGATTCAGTCATCGTGGATGCCAAGAGTGGCTTGACCGGAGCCGGAAAAAAATTGGCTGAGTCCAGTCATTTTGTTAATGTCCATGATAATTACGTGACTTATAAGCTCAATGAGCATCAGCATATTCCAGAAATTGTACAGGCGCTCAAAAAGTTTAATCCTAAGTTTGATCATATCCAGTTTTCAACATCGCTTCTTCCTATCAACCGTGGGATTATGGCGACCTGTTATGTCAGGATGTCGCAGCATGTAACAAAGGAGGAAATTCATCAGCTCTACCAAGCTACTTATGGTGATAAAGTGTTTGTCCGTCTGCAGCAGTCTCTGCCTAATTTGCACGATGTCTTAGGCTCTAATTTTACAGACATTGGCTTTGCCTATAATCCTGTAACAAAGATTTTAACCGTTGTATCAGTCCTTGATAATTTAGTCAAAGGTGCAGCCGGTCAGGCTGTTCAAAATATGAATCTAGCCTTTGGTTTTGCAGAAACGGATGGCCTTCTGTCAGGTCCAAGCTATTTATAAGAGTAAAAGTTAAAAAATTGTTATCTTAGAATTGGGGAAAGTTGACTATGAAAATTATTGACGGTAATATTGCCAGTCCTCTTGGCTTTTCAGCCGATGGTCTGCATGCAGGTTTTAAGAAAAGAAAGCTAGATTTTGGATGGATTGTTTCGGAAACACCTGCCAGCGTTGCGGGTGTTTATACAACTAATAAAGTTATTGCTGCTCCTTTACTCGTTACGAAACAATCAGTCGACAAGATGAAACAAATGCAGGCTGTTGTTGTGAATTCCGGAGTTGCCAACTCCTGTACCGGCCTTCAAGGCATGGAAGATGCCTATGAAATGCAAAGCCTAGCTGCTCAAAAATTGGGGATCGAGGCTGATTTGGTTGGTATCGCTTCAACTGGCATTATCGGTGACCCGCTCCCGATGGAGACACTAAAAAAAGGCTTATCTAAAATCGTTATCAATGGCAATGCGGCTGATTTTGCCAGAGCTATTTTGACGACAGATACCAAAACTAAGACGGCTGCCGTAACAGAAGACTTTGGTAAGGATGTGGTAACGATGGCTGGTGTTGCTAAGGGTTCAGGAATGATTCATCCTAATATGGCAACTATGCTGGCTTTTATTACCTGTGATGCTAATATTGCCAGCGATGCCTTGCAGCAAGCCCTATCACAAAAGGTAGAGACTACCTTTAATCAAATTACAGTTGATGGCGATACCTCTACTAACGATATGGTGCTTGTCCTTGCTAACGGCTGTGCCAAAAATAAAGAAATCTTGCCTGATACACCAGAGTTTGACCGCTTTGTAGCCATGCTTGAATACGTCATGGCCGACCTAGCTAAAAAGATTGCTCAGGATGGTGAAGGAGCCAGTAAGCTTATTCAGGTTGATGTTAAGGGAGCAGCCAGCGCTCTTGATGCACGGATGCTAGCTAAATCCGTCGTTGGTTCCAGCCTTGTCAAAACAGCTATCTTTGGTGAAGATCCCAATTGGGGCCGTATTTTAGCCGCTATCGGCTATGCAGGAGTTGATGTACCAGTTAATCAGGTAGATATCTACCTAGATACAATTCCAGTAATGCTGGCTTCTTCCCCTCTTTCCTTTGACAGCGAAGAGATGGACGAAGTTATGCAGCAGGATACTATCCATATTACTGTTGATATGCATGCAGGATTAGCCAGCGGCTGGGCTTGGGGATGTGACCTGTCTTATGACTATGTTAAAATTAATGCCCTCTATAGAACGTAGACAAAGCAGAAAAAAGGATAAACACATGTCAAAAACGATTGTGGTAAAAATTGGCGGCCAGGCTAGCCAAGGTTTAGATGCAGCTTTTATTAAACAGGTACAAGAGTGGATCAGAGCTGACAAATCTCTAGTTATTGTCCACGGCGGCGGTTATATGATTTCCCAGTTAATGGAGCAGGCGCAGATACCGATTGAAACAGTCGATGGCCTGAGGGTAACACCAGCTCGAGCTATGCCTTTAGTAGAAGCCGGATTAATAGATTATGTCGGAAAACACTTAGCAGACAACCTCACTCAGTCCGGACTTATGGTCAAACAGATAGTTGACCACTTGCCTCAATTAGTAGAAGCAGATTTTCTGGATAAGAGTAAGTATGGCTATGTTGGCCAAGTGACCAAGGTGCATGTTCATATTTTAGAGGGGGTTCTAGCGACGGGTGCTATTCCGCTAATTCCCTCACTTGGTTATCAACTGGATGGCAGTTCTTTGAATATCAATGCAGATTATTTAGCGACCAGTATCGCCATTGCACTACAAGCTGAAAAGCTAATTTTGCTGACCGATGTCCCAGGGATAAAAGAAGAAGGACAACTGCTTGATACTCTACTAACTAATGATATTCAAGAGAAAGTTGCTCATAACGTTATCACTGGCGGTATGATCCCCAAGGTTCAGAGTGCTGCTAAAACAGTAGCTGCAGGTGTCGCCCAAGTCATGATTGGCGATAATCTTACAAAAGGTACTATCATTAAGGAGAGTTAGAATGACAGCCCTATTTTCAAACTATAAACGAGCCGATATTGAATTTGTGCAAGCTCAAGGAAATCATTTGATTGATTCCCAAGGCAAACGTTATCTTGATTTTTCAACGGGTATTGGTGTGACCAATCTGGGATTTCATCCTCGGGTTCAGGCAGCACTAGAGAAGCAAGTTAATGCTATTTGGCATACTCCCAATCTTTACCAAAACAGCCTGCAAGAAGAAGTCGCCCAAAAGTTGATCGGAGACTATGATTACCTTGCATTTTTTTGTAATAGCGGGGCAGAGGCCAACGAGGCTGCTATTAAAATAGCGCGTAAAGCCAGTGGCAAACAGGAAATCATCACCTTTAAAAATTCCTTCCATGGCCGTACCTTTGGCTCTATGTCAGCTACTGGTCAGGATAAGATCAAAGAAGGATTCGGTGATGCAGTTCCCCATTTCCATTATGCTGAGTTCAATAATCTTGCTTCTGTTAAAAAAAAACTAGTCAGCGATCAAACTGCTGCTGTTATGCTGGAATTGGTGCAGGGGGAATCAGGCGTCTTTCCAGCTGATGAAGATTTTATCACAGATCTGGCGGCCCTCTGCCACAAAGCCGGTATCTTTTTGATTGTGGATGAGGTACAGACAGGTATGGGACGGACTGGTAAACTCTATGCCTTTGAACATTATGGTATTGTTCCCGATATTGTAACTCTAGCTAAGGGGCTGGCTAATGGCCTACCAGCAGGTGCCATGCTAGGCAAAAGTGCTCTCGCCCCTGCCTTTTCCTACGGCAGTCACGGGTCAACCTTTGGCGGTAATAAATTGGCAATGGCAGCGAGTTCAGCTGTTCTTGATATGATGACCGAAGCAGGCTTTTTCGACCAAGTCTGGGAAAATGGTAATTATCTCCAAGACCAATTGAAAAAAGCCTTAGCTGATAATCCTAAAGTCACTCAAATTCGTGGACTTGGTTACATGATCGGTATCGAAACGACGGCAGATCTAGGCCAGCTGGTTGAGGCAGCTCGAGACAGAGGGCTTATCGTCCTGACAGCGGGAACCAATGTCATCAGACTTTTGCCGCCGCTGACCCTGACCAAAGATGAGATAGATCGAGGTGTTACCATTCTGGCAGATATTTTTACCGAGCAAGGTTAGCGAAACTTACCAGAGGCCAGCAAGTTTTTAATTGCTGCTGCCTAGTATAAAAGCGTTTGGAACAAGAGGTTCCAAACACTTTTTTAATACAAATAAGATTACTAGAAAATATAGCAGTTACATAAACATATCAAGTACCCAAGGATTGATCGGAGGTGGGGTTATATAGTAATAATCTATAGCCTCATGCAAAGGGCCAAAACCATTTCCGTCCCCGCCTTCAACAGCTACCAGTGCCTGAGTATCCATTACGTCAAATTGTTCAAAAGCTTTAGTTGTCATAAGATCAACTCCATTTCTTCTTATTTGCCAGATTTTTTATCTGACAAGATTAGTTTAGAATTTTTTTAGCAGCCTGTGAACCCCTTATAGTCCAATGTTAGGAAAAAAATCCTTGTGTCAAAGAAGAAAACTTTTACACATACTAGTTCAAAATTTTTGATAGATTAAGTTAGATTATAAAAATCAAATTTTACAGCTGTCTTAGTTTTTTTGCTATAAAAAGCGCTTGGAACAAAGGATTCCAAACGCTTTTTCAATATCTTATAACTTATTGTCAAAAATTATATATTATTGACCTGGAAGGGGATGCTCCATGCTATAGTCAGTAGCTTCATTAAGTAAATAGCCACCTAGAGGGCCAAATACTATATAATTATACGTTCTCCACCATTCCCCGCCTTCTACAGCTGCCAGAGCCTGAGTGTCCATCACGTCAAATTGTTCAAATGCTTTTGAATTCATAAGATCAACTCCTTTTTTCCTTAATTTCTGTCAAACTTTTCATCCGACAAGGCTAGCATAAAATTTTTTAGCCAGCTTGTAAACCCCAAAAGACTTGATGTTAGAGGGAAACAATCGTTTCGTCAAAGAAGAAATCTTCTATCAACTTTAGCGCAAAAATTCTTTCAAATGAAACTAAATGAGAAAAATTGATAGTAGCACTTAAATTAGCTCATACTCGAGCCATCCATCCCTGAGCTGGATAGTAAAGTAGATCTGCCAGCCAAGACTAATCTAACATGAAATCATTATGGCATTTTCATATACTTGGAATCAGAAAAACTGCCTGCACCATTAGGCCAGACAGCTTTTTGGCTTATACCAAGCTACTTAAAGATTGGTAATCCCAATTTTTCCATTTTCCCCCTCAACACTACCGAAGGAAGTGGTCATAAGTTTCAAAAGTTCTCACAGAACTTACAAACCATAATTGTAATCATCATCCTGCATAGCTTCTACAGTACCAAGAAGATAGCCATTTCCGACCTGTGAGAAAAAGTCATGGTTACTAGTACCAGTTGAAATACCATTCATGACAATTGGATTAACATCGTCAGCTGTATCTGGGAAGAGTGGATCCTGCCCCAGATTCATCAGAGCCTTATTGGCATTGTAGCGCAGGAAGGTCATGACTTCTTCGGTCCAGCCGACACCATCGTAGAGAGTTTTGGTGTAGAGCTCTTCGTTTTCATAGAGTTGATAAAGGAGATCGTACATCCAGTCGCGGAAATTAGTTTGCTCTTCTTCGGATAATTCATTGAAACCCAGCTGGAATTTATAGCCAATGTAGGTTCCATGGACGGATTCATCACGGATAATCAGCTTGATGATTTCTGCTACGTTGGACAGCTTATTGTTTCCGAGGTAGTAGAGGGGGGTAAAGAAACCAGAGTAGAAGAGAAAGGTCTCTAGGAAAGTTGAAGCAACCTTCTTTTGAAGAGCATTCCCATTGAGGTAGATCTCATTAATAATTTCTGCTTTCTTTTGAAGATATTCATTGTTGTTAGTCCACTCGAAAATCTCTTCAATTTCCGACTTGGTATTCAGGGTTGAAAAGATGGATGAGTAGGATTTGGCATGAACAGATTCCATGAATTGGATGTTGTTAAGGACGGCTTCTTCGTGGGGAGTTCGGACATCCTTACGAATAGCCTCAACCCCAGTTTCAGACTGCATAGTGTCTAAAAGGGTTAGACCCCCGAAAACCTTGCCGACTAAATCCTTTTCCTCATCAGGTAGCTTGCGCCAGTCATCCAAATCATTTGACAAAGGGATACGTGTATCCAGCCAGAATTGCTCGGTTAGTTTCTCCCAAGTTGACTTGTCAATTAAATCTTCAATTTCGTTCCAGTTAATGGCTTTATAATAGGTTGTCATGAGTTTCTCCAAATTAAGATAAGAGGGGATAATATTATTCAAGAGTTTCGTAAATAAACGAGGCAAGTCGCCCTAGGGCTTGCCGTATCGGACATAGGAGCTTTAGCTCTAAGTTTGCCTTGTCTAAAGAGTTACGACACATAGTAGAAGGTGTCGATAATACACCTTCTACGAAGTTAGTAAGTGAACTAGCCAAACCGCCGATAGCGGTTGGCGTGTCAAACATAGGAGCTTTAGCTCCAAGTTTGCCATGTCNGATAATACACCTTCTACGAAGTTAGTAAGTGAACTAGCCAAACCGCCGATAGCGGTTGGCGTGTCAAACATAGGAGCTTTAGCTCCAAGTTTGCCATGTCTAAAGAGTTACGACACGTAGTAGAAGGTGTCGATAATACACCTTCTACGAAGTTAGTAAGTGAACTAGCCAAACCGCCGATAGCGGTTGGCGTGTCAAACATAGGAGCTTTAGCTCCAAGTTTGCCATGTCTAAAGAGTTACGACACGTAGTAGAAGGTGTCGATAATACACCTTCTACGAAGTTAGTAAGTGAACTAGCCAAACCGCCGATAGCGGTTGGCGTGTCAAACATAGGAGCTTTAGCTCCAAGTTTGACTGTTCAGTTAGATCACACAGCTTTCACACTGATTAGCGCCGACTTCATCTCCATCATCTGTGAAGGTGCGGACATAGTAGATTGACTTAACACCTTTATTGAAGGCATAGTTACGAAGAATGGATAGGTCGCGAGTGGTCTGCTTGCTTTCTTTTTTCCATTCGTACAGCCCTTCAGGAATTTCACTGCGCATAAAGAGTGTTAGTGACAAACCTTGATCAACATGCTCGGTAGCAGCTGCGTAAATATCAATGACTTTACGCATATCCATATCATAAGCAGATGTGTAGTAAGGAATGGTATCTGTCGACAAACCGCTGGCTGGATAGTAGATCTTACCAATTTTCTTTTCTTGCCGCTCTTCAATCCGTTGGGTGATAGGGTGAATTGAGGCAGAGACATCGTTGATATAAGAGATAGATCCATTTGGTGCGACAGCTAGACGATTCTGGTGATAGAGACCATCTTTCATAACGGCCTGACGGAGAGCTTCCCAGTCCTCAGCTTGCGGGATAAAGTGTCCTTCAAAGAGTTTCTTAACACGCTCAGATTTAGGCACAAACTCACCGGTCACGTATTTGTCAAAGTAAGTGCCATCAGCGTATTTAGATTTTTCAAAACCGACGAAAGACTCACTGCGTTCACGGGCAATATTGTTGGATTCAACCAAGGTCCAGTAGTTCATCAGCATGAAATAGATGTCAGTGAACTCAATCGATTCAGGACTGCCGTACTCAATGTGGTTACGAGCGAGGAAGGAGTGGAGCCCCATTGCCCCCAAGCCAAAGGTATGAGCTTGCTCATTACCGGCCTTGATCGTTGGGACCGCTTCAATATTTGAGGAATCTGTCACAAAAGTAAGTGCACGGGTCATAGCCTTAATAGAACGGCCAAAATCTGGAGATGCCATCATATTCACTACATTGGTAGAACCAAGGTTACATGAAATATCGGTTCCCATCTGTACAAATTCTTGTGCATCATTAATCAAGCTAGGCTTTTGAACTTGCAGAACCTCTGAACACAAGTTAGACATAATGATGCGACCATCTATAGGATTTGATCGATTGGCTGCATCGACATTGATGATATAGGGATAGCCTGATTCTTGCTGCAACTTAGAAATTTCGGTTTCTAACTCACGAGCAGAGATTTTTGTTTTGGCAATCTTAGGATTAGCCACTAACTCATCATACTTTTCGGTAATATTAATATAGTTGAACGGGACACCGTACTCTTTTTCTACAGAGTACGGACTAAAGAGGTACATCTCCTCATTTTTGCGGGCCAATTCATAGAATTTATCAGGAACAGTAATCCCCAATGACAGGGTCTTAACCCGAACCTTTTCATCCGCATTTTCCTTTTTAGTTGATAAGAAAGAAAGGATATCAGGGTGGAAGACATCCAGATAAACTGCCCCGGCTCCCTGACGTTGTCCCAGCTGGTTAGAATAAGAGAAACTGTCTTCAAAGAGCTTCATCACGGGCACAACACCAGAAGCTGCCCCTGCGTAGCCTTTGATTGGGGCTCCAGCTTCGCGCAAGTTGCTGAGCGAAATCCCAACACCGCCTCCGATACGTGATAGCTGAAGAGCTGAGTTGATGGAACGACCGATAGCATTCATATCGTCGGTTACTTGAATTAAGAAACATGAGACTAATTCCCCCCGACGGCTGCGTCCAGCATTTAGAAAGGATGGTGTTGCTGGTTGATAGCGCTGATGAATCATCTCCCTTGCCAAATCGCTGGCCAACTGTTCATCTCCATTTGCAAAGTAGAGAGCGTTAAAGAGAACGCGGTCCTCAATGCTTTCGAGATAATACTCGCCATCATTAGTCTTTAAAGCATACTGCTGGTAGAACTTATAAGCGGCCATGAAAGATTGAAAATGAAAGTCTGCTGCTTGCAGCTCCTGTGCTAGCCCTTCGATAAAATCAGCTGAGTACTTCCTGATAAAATCAGCTTCGATGTAATCATTAGCCATTAAGTAATTTATTTTGTCCGTAATAGAATCAAAGGCCATAGAATTAGGCACAACATTCTCCCTGAAGAAAGCCTGCAGGGCTTCTTTATCCTTATTAAGAGGAATTTGACCATTGACAGGACGGTTAATTTCATTGTTGAGGCGGAAGTAGGAAACTTCGCCTAAATCTTTAAGACTCATAGGTATTTCCTTTTATCTATAATAATTATAATGTAGGGTTGTTAAATTTAAACTGCCAAGCAGTTTTGAACTGCTTGGTCAGCCTTGTCCTTATATGTGAAACTAAATAATTTCTTTTAGTTTAGCAGGTTGAAAACCTGAGAAAGCTACATCACCAGCCTCGATAACTGGAGCGGCCGTAAAACCTAAACTCTTAACATAATCAATTTTCTCTGGCTGCTCATCGATGTTAATCTCTTCAAAATCAGCACCATTTTGCTCCAAGAACTTCTTGGTCATCTTGCATTGCATGCAGTTGTTTTTAGAAAACAAAGTAATCTGTGACATCGTATCTCTCCTATAAATTAGTACCTAATAAGGATACCCAAATTAGAAAGAAAAAGCAAGCAATTTTGCTCAAAAACCACAATATTTTGTGCCAGTCAAAAAAACCACCCCCAACATCTTGTGGTAAACTTTTCTTCTTAAAATATGCCGAGAAATCCAGTGATAGCAAGGATTCAATAGAAAACTACCAAGAAAATCGGAACCACTATCTACTATATATTAGATAACCGATGGTATTTTGGATTGAAAAATGAATGGGACAGACGCATCTACTGTCAATGGATAAAATCTTCTTGGCGGTTCGATATCCAATTTACTTGAAGTATTAAAATGCAGGAGATTCAGCCGACTTACTTTCATGGTGTTTTGATGCTGTGCCAATAAATCTTTTATAGTTCTTTGGAGGCATGCTGAAATAATAAATTTTTTCGATACTTGGTGTGTAAACTAAATATTTTGTGCACTAAAACTAATCTAGTAACATATACCATAGATTTAATACAAGTTAGGAACCCATGTACAAATCAAGAGCTATGATTTGTACTGTGGATTTTTCTTCTTCGACAATTTATCCTATTCTAAGGACAGGTAATAGTTGTGTTATACTCATGTCCGAGAGCAGTAACCTGGAAAAACTACCTTCAATGTATCTAGACTATCTAAAACGAATTCGTTAGAAATAAGCTCAGCTAAAGAGGTGATAATATGGCAGATAAAATTACGTTGAAAAATAACAAACTGCAGGTTACAGACAATCCTACCATCGTTTATATTGAGGGTGATGGCATAGGTCGGGATATCTGGTACGGCGCTCAGACTATTTTTGATACAGCGATTGCTAAGGCATATAAGGGACGAAGAAAGCTCGAATGGCAGGAAGCTCTAGCTGGTAAAAAAGCTTTTAAAAAAAACAGGACATTGGTTACCAATGGAAACTTTACAAATGATTAAGGAAAATTTGATCGCCATCAAAGGTCCTTTAGAGACACCAATTGGCCAAGGAATACAGTCTTTGAATGTTTCCCTTCGTCAGGAATTGGATCTTTACGCCTGCGTTCGGCCCATTCGTCATTTCAAAGGAATTGAAAGTCCACTGAAACATCCTGAAAAAGTTGCTATGACTATCTTTCGCGAAAATACAGAAGATCTTTATGCTGGGATTGAATGGGAAGCTGGCAGCAGCCAGGTCAAAAAGGTTTTGGATTTCCTTCAATTTGAGATGGCGGTTGATCAAATTCGTTTTCCTGAAACAACCAGCATCGGTGTTAAACCAATTTCTATTCAGGGGAGTGAACGTTTAATTCGTTCGGCTATTACATATGCCTTGGCTAATAACTTACTGCGAGTCACCCTAGTGCATAAGGGCAATATCCAAAAATATACAGAGGGTGGCTTCAGAAAATGGGGCTATGGACTAGCCCAGCGTGAATTTTCAGCTGAATTAGCCAGTGGACAATTAGTTATTGACGATATTATTGCTGATAATTTTTTTCAGCAGATTCTCCTTAATCCTGAGCGTTTTGAAGTCGTTGCCTTGACTAATCTCAATGGAGACTACGCTAGTGATGCTTTAGCTGCCCAAGTCGGTGGTATAGGCATATCGCCGGGTGCTAATATCAATTACCAGACAGGACACGCTGTTTTTGAAGCAACACACGGAACCGCTCCTGATATTGCGGGGTGTGGTCTCGCCAATCCCTGTTCAATTTTGCTGTCGGGAGCAATGATGTTGGCTTATATCGGCTGGAGTGAAGCCGCTGCTTTAATTGAAAATGCTATTGAGGCAGTATTTTCAAAAGGCTGTTTTACGAGAGATCTGGCAGGCAATCGGCCTAGTCTAACGACGGCCAAATTTATTGCTGCCTTATTAGAAGAACTGCAGAAAGAATAGCAATATTTGCTGGTTGAAAATTAGAAAATATATCTAAGAAAAGGGTTTCAAAAAATTTTCGTAAATAACTTTATACCTTGAAAATAAGCAAACGGTATGATATAATCCTATTTTGTAAGGGTTATCATGCGATAATCCAAAAAATATTTACATTAGAAAAAAGGAGAATCCTTATGGCTTCTAAAGATTTCCACATTGTTGCAGAAACAGGTATTCACGCACGTCCAGCCACTTTGCTTGTGCAAACAGCTAGTAAATTTGCCTCAGATATCACTTTGGACTACAAAGGTAAATCAGTAAACCTTAAATCAATTATGGGTGTTATGAGCCTTGGTGTTGGTCAAGGTGCTGATGTAACAATCACAGCAGAAGGTTCAGATGCAGATGATGCTATCGTAGCTATCGATGAAACAATGACAAAAGAAGGATTGGCTTAAAACTATGACAGAAATGCTTAAAGGAATTGCAGCATCAGATGGTGTTGCTGTTGCTAAGGCATATCTACTAGTTCAACCGGACTTATCATTTGAGACTGTATCCGTTACAGATACAAATGCAGAGGAGGCTCGTCTAGACGCAGCTCTAGCAGCGGCGCAAGACGAGCTTTCTCTTATCCGTGAGAAAGCAGTAGATAGCCTAGGAGAGGAAGCCGCAGCCGTATTTGATGCGCACTTGATGGTTCTTGCTGACCCAGAAATGGTTGGGCAAATTAAAGAGACGATTCGCGCTAAAGAGGTGAATGCCGAAGCTGCCTTGACAGAAGTGACAGATATGTTCATCACTATCTTTGAAGGTATGGAGGATAACCCTTACATGCAGGAGCGTGCAGCGGATATTCGCGACGTAACCAAGCGTGTACTAGCAAATCTCCTTGGTAAAAAATTGCCCGATCCAGCGTCGATTAACGAGGAATCAATCGTCATTGCTCACGATTTGACTCCGTCAGACACAGCACAACTGGATAAGAAGTTTGTTAAAGCCTTTGTGACTAATATTGGTGGACGTACCAGCCACTCTGCCATTATGGCACGTACGCTGGAAATTGCAGCTGTACTTGGTACCAATAATGTGACGGACACCGTTAAAAATGGTGACCTCATAGCAGTTAATGGTATCACTGGTCAAGTAATTATTAATCCTACTGACGAACAAGTGGCTGAGTTTAAGGCGGCTGGTGAAGCTTACGCCAAGCAAAAGGCTGAATGGGCTCTCCTGAAAGATGCTGAGACAGTGACTGCTGATGGCAAGCATTTTGAATTAGCAGCCAATATCGGTACACCTAAAGATGTTGAAGGTGTCAACGACAATGGTGCTGAAGCTGTTGGTCTCTACCGTACAGAATTCTTGTATATGGATTCTCAAGACTTCCCAACTGAAGATGAACAATATGAAGCTTACAAGGCTGTACTCGAAGGTATGAATGGTAAGCCAGTTGTGGTTCGTACTATGGATATCGGTGGCGATAAAGAACTGCCTTACTTCGATCTTCCAAAAGAAATGAACCCTTTCCTTGGTTTCCGTGCTTTGCGTATCTCGATTTCTGAGACTGGCGATGCCATGTTCCGTACACAAATTCGTGCCCTTCTTCGTGCCTCAGTTCATGGTCAATTGCGGATTATGTTCCCAATGGTTGCCCTTCTTAAAGAATTCCGTGCTGCTAAGGCCGTTTTTGAAGAGGAAAAAGCTAACCTCAAGGCTGAAGGTATTGCCGTAGCCGACAATATTCAGGTGGGGATCATGATTGAAATCCCTGCAGCAGCAATGTTGGCTGACCAATTTGCTAAAGAAGTGGACTTCTTCTCAATTGGTACCAACGACCTTATCCAATACACTATGGCTGCAGACCGTATGAACGAACAAGTATCATACCTCTACCAACCCTATAACCCATCAATCCTTCGCTTGATTAATAATGTTATCAAGGCGGCTCACGCAGAAGGTAAATGGGCTGGTATGTGTGGTGAAATGGCCGGCGACCAGACAGCAGTTCCATTGCTGGTCGGTATGGGGCTTGATGAATTCTCTATGTCCGCAACATCAGTTCTTCGTACACGTAGCCTGATGAAGAAATTGGATACCACTAAGATGGCAGAGTACGCTAACCGTGCTTTGACAGAATGTGCTACTATGGAAGAAGTTCTTGAACTTGAAAAAGAATATATCAACTTTGACTAATAGACTGTTGAAGTTAGATGAGTCTGTGACAGAAGTCCAGACTCTTTTATTGTTCTAGATTTACTAGATTAACGCAGTGGTTGAGAATTCTATCTTGGGGGAGCCACGCTCTCTCTTTAGCCAATTCAACTAGACACTAAGAGTCTAATCAACATTTAATTTAGTTCAAAATATTCTGATTATTCTTGGTAGCAGATATTGGAAAAATAGCTAAAAAGTGATAGAATAGGTCTATCAACGCTAAAAGGAGAACTAGATGACGACACAATACAAAAACTACGTCAACGGTGAGTGGGTCTTATCTGACCAAGAGATTAAAATCTATGAACCGGCAACTGGTGAAGAACTGGGCTCTGTTCCAGCTATGAGTCAAGCAGAAGTAGATCACGTTTACGAGGTAGCCAAGGCGGCTCTGCCAGCATGGCGTGCTCTTTCCTATGTAGAGCGTGCAGCTTACCTGCACAAGGCAGCTGATATCTTGGAGCGCGATGCTGAAAAGCTAGGTGCAGTTCTTTCAAAAGAGATTGCTAAAGGCCTGAAATCTGCTATTGGAGAAGTAACACGCACAGCTGAAATTGTTCACTATGCTGCTGAAGAAGGTATTCGAGCAGAAGGTGAAGTCTTGGAAGGTGGTAGCTTTGATGCTGCCAGCAAGAAGAAAGTTGCTATGGTTCGCCGCGAACCTGTCGGTCTTGTTTTGGCTATTTCGCCATTTAACTACCCTGTAAATCTAGCAGGTTCCAAAATTGCACCGGCCTTGATTTCAGGAAATGTAGTAGCCTTTAAACCACCGACGCAAGGCTCTATCTCTGGCTTACTTTTGGCAGAAGCCTTTGCTGAGGCTGGCATTCCTGCAGGTGTCTTCAATACAATTACTGGTCGCGGTTCCGTTATTGGTGATTATATTGTTGAACATGAAGCAGTTGATTTCATCAACTTTACTGGTTCAACACCAGTTGGAGAAAATATCGGGAAGTTAGCTGGTATGCGACCAATTATGTTGGAACTTGGCGGTAAAGATGCAGCTATCGTACTGGAAGATGCTGACCTTGAATTAACAGCTAAGAATATTGTTGACGGTGCTTTCGGTTATTCCGGACAACGCTGTACAGCTGTCAAGCGTGTGCTCGTCATGGATAGTGTAGCAGATCAGTTAGTTCAACTGGTTACTGAGAAAGTTGAAAAACTGTCTGTCGGTATGCCAGAAGACAACGCTGATATTACGCCATTAATTGACACAAAATCAGCTGATTATGTTGAAGGCCTAATCCAAGAAGCTGCTGACAAGGGAGCATATGCGGCAACTCCTATCAAGCGAGATGGCAATATCATTTATCCAACCGTCTTTGATAAGGTGACAACAGACATGCGTCTGGCTTGGGAAGAGCCATTTGGACCTGTTTTGCCAATTATCCGTGTTAATTCTGTTGATGAAGCACTTGAAATTGCCAACAAGTCTGAGTACGGTTTACAAAGTTCAGTCTTTACTAAAGACTTCCCATTAGCTGTTAAGATTGCTGAGCAGCTGGAAGTTGGTACAGTCCATATCAATAATAAGACTCAGCGCGGTACAGATAATTTCCCATTCTTGGGAGCTAAAAAGTCAGGTGCTGGTGTTCAAGGTGTTAAATACTCTATTGAAGCTATGACCAACGTTAAATCAATCGTGTTTGACATTGCTGATTAAAAAATAGAAGAAGAGGAGCGTAAGGGTTCAATTTCCTAGCTCCTTTTTCCATACCCAAAAAGGCTCTGTAATAACTTATGGAGACTTTATCTTCCCCACTACAGGAATCAAGGGTCATTTGCTTATAACCTATAATATGGAGAAAAGTTTAGCTTCTTTGATACTTTCACTTGAAAAAAGCAACCGTTATCCTCCGATGATTGCTTTTTTTGATAATAGGCATATACGAAAAATTATTATTGAAAGTAACGAAACTTCCCTGACTAACTTTATCCTTCAAGTTGAGCTTTAGCCCAGCTGTTATCCTGCCGTAAGGTCCCAGCACTTGTATAACTCTGTCGGTAAACATTGTAAGTTAGTCCAGGCTTATAAAAACTGACAGGCTGATCGTAATCTGTTAAGTGGTAAAGAGTAATGATATGATTGAGTTTGGTATTATAGCTAGTATCAGTCGCATAAAGACCAGTCAAGGTCTGGGTAGCCTCCTGATAGTCTCGAGTATTCGATTTATGAGTATCAGCGTAGAGATTTTGGCTGAGCAGATCAGCATAATCTTCTAAGGATTGAGTATAAGAGGGATATTTTCTGAACTGGGCATCGATCTTATAAGCGTTGCCCTTGCCATCATCCTCCCAGGTCTGAAAAGTCGCAGAGTCGCCTTTATAATCTCCCTTGATACCAAAGAGGTTATAATTGGGCTCAGAACCAAGTTTAGAAGTTCCATGGTTGCTTTCTAAGACGGCTTGGGCAATCATAACAGAAGCGTAGAGATCGTGGTCTTGGGCAATATTTCTGGCATCTTCGCCAATCTGATTGACAAAATATAGCACAGCAAGATCCTGGCTATCGCTCGGTTTGGGAGGCTGGCTGGTATTTTGACTGAAGCGGGTCAGCAGGATGTAGGAGCCAAACAAGACGATAGCTGCTGTCAATAGCATTGTCAAGATGAAGGATTTGCGATTCTGTTTCTTGATGGAAAAGAATTTTCGCCAGCCATACTTTTTGCTTTTACGTTTTGCCATGGTTCACCTCCTTTGCTGAGAATTCCGTACTGATTAGTATAGCATAGATAAAGGGATTTCTGTTGGAAAAACCAAAATATGGTAGAATAATAGAAAACCTAGCATTGCATTAAAAGCTTAGGAATAACTGATCTTCTGGTATTAGCTTCACCCGAATTAGAGATAGAGCTAGCCTACTGGCTTTTGATGGGGCATTTTGTCTGCAGATAAACGGTACTGGCTTTCAAAACCTTAGTCTTTCTAGCTATCTTGTAAATTGAGTCTGCCTTGGTGCCTAGCAACCTAGAAAAGATCCTGCCTAGCACTAAAAAGTGACAATAGCAACGAAAGTTTACCCTTATTCAGTATTAAGGAGCAGTTTATGCGCGATAATCATTTACATACTTATTTTTCTTACGATTCCGATGCCCGATTTGAAGATTACCTGAGTCAATTTAAGGGGGAGATTGTAACAACTGAGCACTACGATCTCTCAAATCCCTATACTAGGCAGGATGATATTCCAGATTATAAAGCTTACACAAAAGAAATTGCAGATTTGAACAAAAAATTTGGCAACCGTATAAAAAGGGGCGTTGAAATTGGTTATTACCAGCCGCGTGAAGCAGACATTTTAGAATTTTTGTCTGATAAGAACTACGATTTAAAGCTGCTTTCAGTTCACCACAATGGCCGCAATGATTATTTAGATGATGAGATAGCAGATAGAGATAAATATGAAGTGACCCAAGAATACCTAGATAGACTGGAATATGCTATCGGTCGAATTGATGCCGATGTATTGGCTCATTTTGACTATGGTTTTCGCTTATTTGAGATGTCAGTAGCAGAGCTTCAGCTGTATCAAGAGCAGCTGCTTCGAATCTTTCAAAAAATGATAGATAACCATCTAGCTTTTGAGTTGAACAGCAAATCTATGTATCTCTATCATCATGAACATCTTTACCGCTATGCTCTCTCTCTAGTCAAATCATTGGGCTGTCAGCGCTACTCCCTTGGCTCAGATGCCCATAAATTGGATCATTTCCGTTTGAATTTCGATAAAATGCAAGTACTTATGAAAGAGTTTGGTATTGATGAAACCCAGCTTATTTGAGCCTACAATCACCGCTTGGATTTTCGAGAAAATTCTGGCAAAATCTTTCAATGACTTGGGAATTATGTTAGAATGAAGTGGTAAATAATTTTAATAGAAGAGGTATGTGAAATGTCACGTAAACCAATTATCGCCGGAAACTGGAAGATGAATAAGACTGCTGCAGAAGCTCGTGAATTTATTGATGCTGTGAAAAACAATATTCCTTCAAACCAACTCGTTGATACTGTTGTGGGCTCTCCTGCCCTCTTTCTTGAAGGCATGAAAAAAGGCGTTAAAAATACTGAATTGCAAGTAGCTGCCCAAAACTGCTACTGGGAAGACTTTGGTGCTTTCACTGGTGAAACAAGCCCAGCAGCGCTTGCAGCTCTCGGTGTTGAATATGTTATCATTGGTCACTCAGAACGCCGCGATTACTTCCATGAAACAGACGAAGAAATCAACAAAAAAGCTCATGCTATTTTCGACCACAACATGACTCCTATCCTTTGCTGTGGTGAGTCTCTCGAAACTTATGAAGCAGGAAAAACGGCTGAATGGATTGAAGGACAAATTACTGCAGATCTTAAAGGTTTGAGTGCTGAGCAAGTGTCTAACTTGGTTATCGCTTACGAGCCAATCTGGGCTATTGGTACTGGTAAATCAGCTGATGCCAACATTGCTGATGAAATCTGTGGTGTTGTTCGTTCAACAGTTGAAAAACTCTACGGTACAGAAGTGGCACAAGCCGTTCGTATCCAGTACGGTGGTTCTGTAAAACCTGAAAATATTGCGGAATATATGGCTAAAGAAAATGTTGACGGTGCCCTTGTTGGTGGTGCTTCACTGCAAACCGATAGTTTCCTTGCCCTTCTTGACTTCGTAAAATAGGTGTCTGTAATAAAACACTATAAAAAGCAACTCTACCCAGAGTCGCTTTTTTTGTTGCTTCGCTTTATTATCATCGTCCTAAAATTTTTTTAATAGTATTTAGAACTTTATATTTTAATGGATTTGGATAGTAGCGAAAGGTTCCCGTTTTACGGACGATATAGCCGTTGAAATTCTGTTTAAACTTCAAGACACCATCGCTATTATCGAAAATCCCCTGAATACCTAAGAAATTGTAGGTTGGAATGCCACGTTTTAAGGCTTCTAACATGACATATTCCTGCAGGAGGGCAGGTGCGTAGAATTTGTTAAATTCTGTATAAGAACCGCTAAAAAGATAGATAGCTTCTTGTTTCGTATAGACAAAAAGGCTGCCTGCCAAGATGACGTCATCCTGGCCATATTGTTCAATCAGCTGTCTAGCTTCGCTTTTACGAACCTCAAAGGTTTCATACTGACTGGAGAATTCCCGAAGCTGATTTTGTTTTTTTTCTGAGTTTGGATTTTTTTCTAAGTCGGCTTGCAATTTAGAAATCTTTTGTCCCAGTTTATCTTGATCGTCCTGCAAGTGTCCTAGGTAGTCTTGGAAGTTGATACTAGCCACCATAAATTCAGCCTTGTCCCCCCAGCTATCATAGAAATCCTGATAGTAGTCTAGGGGTTTGTCGGTATAATCACGACGATCTGATGTTGTGGACGTAATCTCTTTGAAGATTGATAATTCCTCGCGCTGGAGCTTACGCAATTTGGTCCCAAAAGTCTTAGACTTTTTAACTAGCGGACGTCCCTTCTTGCTGAAGGATTTTAGCAGATTATCTGCAGTAAGAGCAGTCATATCCTTGACATAATGCCAGTCAGGTTCACCGCCCGGATAGCCAGTCTGAAGGCCATCGTGCTGAAAGCCTAAATCGGTTAAAGTTTTAATCAGCTCAGGGCGCTCTTGATCACTGGGCTTACCATCACTGTCAAAAGTTTGGTAGGTATCATAGGGTTTCACAATAAGCTCTAGAACCCCCTGGTTCTTAGCATAGTCCTGCAAAGCTTGATAAAAATCACTGAGATACCTAGTATCTGTTGAAAAGGGGCCGGAATTAATTTCCATGTGGAGGCCACCAGTCATAGGGATAGTGAAAAGCAGGGCAGCCACTTGCAGCTTCCCATCAGCTTTAATCCCTACATAGCTGATACTATAACCGCGTCTGCGAAAGAGGTCTGCCATTTCAACGGATTGCATGAAGGATTTGTAGGAAACTTCTTGGCTGAATTGTTCAAAAACTTCTTGACTCAAAATTTCAAACGTCATTAGTGGTTGCTCCTTGCTTGTTTCCGTTTATTGTAAGCAAACATGGCCGGTTTATAGAGAAGGCTGACAGGGATATTAAACTCACCGATAAATTCTTCGATGGTTGGATTAAAATTAGATTTGAATTTAGTCAAACCGTCATCCAATGTTCCTTCGACACCGCCCATATTGGCCCAGGTGATACCATCAGTATAGGCATCTTCAAAAACTTTAGGATAAAGTGAGTACTGTGGATAAAATTTCTTGAATTCGTCGTTCATTCCGGCGTAGAGCATTTCCATAACATTACCGAAACGAACAGATAAAATTCCAGCGATAATAAGGTCATCATCGTATTTATTGACAAAGTCTTCAAATTCCGCAATATATTTTTTTACTGAGTTTTGTTGCTGAGTCAATTTGGTCAGTCGCTTCTTTTGATGGTCAGCCGTTTCTGATAAATCTTTTTCAATCTGCTCCAGCTGCTCTTTGTACTCAGCTAAACGCTTGGACAGATTAACCTTAGCCAAGTGCAGATAGGCATCATCACCATAGATGGACATCATCTTTTTAAAATAATCATAGTTCCGTAGGGCAACTCCCTTGCGATTTTCTGTCAGTGCAACAACATCAGCAAAGGCTTGAACATCATCAATACTGCCGCGACTTGTTACAACCCCACGATTATTGGCATCTTTCATTAACCGTTTAGTATGTTTGGGGAAGGTTGCTGCCATATCTTCTTGAGTGTAAACGTTGGCTTGAAAACGAGGCTGAATGCTCTCTGCGATTTCACTTGTTCGTCCAGTCCACTGTGCCCCAGCTTTTTGAAGTTTATCTAAGATAGCCAGAGTATCAGGGTTTTCTTCAATCTCTTCCCCGATCTTATATGCTTTTAACAGCAAGGCTGGATCAAACTTAATAAAAAGGGCACGTTTTGATTTCCCATACTTTTTCAAAGATTGGATAACAAAATTAACAAGGTCTTGATCCGTATAATCCATGATTGGTCCGCGCGGAATATAGAGCATGGTAAAACCTAGAGGCAGGCGCTTAATCAGGATAGAAGCAGATGCAATTTGGACCTCATCTTTGTAAAAACCAATGCGCTCATTGCTCCAATTATCCTTGACCTGTGCCCAAGCACTGCTTTGGAGTAGGTTGGTCTGATTGCTTGCTTTAGCAAAATCATCGTGTTCTTGTGCTGAGATACCAACTTTATAGGTAAACATTAATTTAAGACCCACTTTCTAAGGGCGTAAGCAACGCCGGATTCATCATTTGATTTGGTAATATGTTTGGCAATTTTTTTCAATTCAGGATTGCCGTTGGCCATCACAACGGGGTGCCCGACAACTTCCAGCATAGCTCGGTCATTTTCCTCATCACCGATGGCCATGGTCTCATCTAGACTATACCCCAGATGCTGCGCTAGGTGTTTAACAGCTTCCCCCTTGCTGGCAGTCTTATTGAGAATTTCCAGATAGAAAGGCCGGGACTTCACGATTGTGAAACGCTGATAAAAATCTTCAGGAATCTTGGCGATAGCAGCATCCAATAGTTCAGGTTCATCAATATACATAGCTTTAACGAAGTCTTTATCAGTGACTTCTTCAGGTGTACGGTAGAAAATAGGCATGCTGACCAAGGTAGATTCATGGACAGTATATTTTCCAATATCACGATTGCTGGTATAGATACCATCTTTAGTGATAGCATGCGAGTGGATCCCCAATTTATTCGCTAAGACCTCAATATCCAGATAGTCCTCATAGGCTAAACTATCTGAAAGCAAATCCTGACCGGTTGCTGTATCTTGAACCAGTCCGCCATTGAAGGTAATGACATAGTTGTCAGGTTCATTTAAATGGAGTTCGTTTAAAAGACTTTGGACACCGATGATAGGACGGCCAGTTGTAATAACCACTTTGACCCCAGCAGCCTTGGCCTCTTGGATAGCATCAAAGACATCAGCAGTAATCTGACGTTCGCTGTTAACCAAGGTGCCATCAATATCAACAGCCACGAGTTTAATTGCCATAGCATCTCCTTAATTATCAATTATAAAAGTATAACTAATACTCTCTGAAAATTAACAGGATCTCGGTAATTCTCTTTGAGCATAAAATAACAGCCTTTCTAAAAAAGGCAGAACACCTCTACTATATTACTAAAAATCCTGCCATTTGTCATGACAGGCAGTAATAGCATGAGACGCTAAAAGTTTTGAAAATAGATAACAGAACTCTATAGGTAAGCACTTAGCACGAATTTTCTAGTGGTCTAACATCATTATAGGGGTGCTTCGGCTGAGTGTTCTACAGCAGATAATCATTTTTGGAATAGCTGAGAAATTGTTTTTTTTCTTCTTGAAAGAGATCATCTGTCTCCAGCATTTCAGCAGGAAAATAGAAGCGGTAATCACCGTGAATAGTCCCTGTCAATGACTTGACAAGGGCTGATTCTTGGCTGAGTTCCTTGAGGTTGTCATCCTTTTGCAGCAGTTCAATCTGTGTTCGAGGGCTTTCTTTCTCAGGTCGATAAATGTCGTAAGGAAGATCAAAATTTTTGTGCTCTGCCGTATAATACTCTGGATCATAGCCTATAGCGGCTACTAATTTTTTTAAATCTCGCAAGTCTGTTTGGCTATCTTCAGTTAAAATCAAGGATTTAAAGAGCTGGCGGTTAATAAAACGATTGGCCAAGTCGGCCAGAATAGCATCGTCTGCCTGTATCCAGGTTTGAAAGTAGGTATTCATCACACCGTCATCTAAGTGCAGATAATCCTGCAAGTTGTAATTGTTTTCAAAAAAAGGAATCAAGCAAGGAGAGGTCTGAATGAAGTAGGATCGTTGCTGAGGATAGAGTTCCTTAGCGCGTTTCAGCAGATTTTGAAGTAAGACCTCCATTGCCCGACTGGCAGGGTGAAAGTAGACCTGCATATACATTTGGTAACGGCTAACTAAATAGTCCTCAATGGCATGTGTCCCGTTGATTGTGAAGGCAATCCCTTTACCAAAAGGACGGATAACGCTGAGAATGCGGGTGAGGTCGAATTGACCGTAGCTCGCTCCGGTATAATAAGCATCGCGCAGCAGGTAATCCATACGATCGCAATCAAGTTGGCTGGAAATGAGCTGTTCCACCTGTTTATTAGGATAGGTATGGTTGATTACGCTAGCAACCTTATCAGGAAAATCGGGAGATATTCGGCGCAAGGCAGCATTGACCTGAGTAGCAGGATTGGTGATAATATTTTGGGTGATAGCCTCGTGGTCTGTACCAAAGAGGCGCTCAAAAGTATGAGAATAGGCACCGTGCCCCAAATCATGGAGGAGGGCTGCAACCATGGTCAACTGACTGTCTTCTTTGTTCCAGTCCTCAGGATAGCGCTGCTCAAAATAACTCACAAGGCGGTTTGCGATATGATAAACGCCCAAGCAATGTGAGAAACGGCTGTGCTCAGCACCGTGAAAGGTATAACTGGTTGTAGCTAGCTGCTTAATACGGCGTAGACGTTGAAATTCACTAGTATTAATAAGATCGTAAACAAGAGGATCTGTAACAGATATATAATTGTGAACAGGATCACGAAAAATTTTTTCTTTCATAAGTTTTAGTATAGCAAAAATTGCGAAATTAGGCTGAAATTGATAGAATATTAGAGCAAAAGACAGGAGAAAAACTATGCAAATCTACATTCATAACACCATCAGCATGGAGGAGGAGACAGAAATTATCAACGAGAGCCACAACTGTGAGTGGAAACAAAAAGGGAATTATGATTACCTAATTTATCACAATAGTGACGGTGAAAAAGTTGTCATCAAATTTAATGATAATGAATTAACCATGACCCGTTTTTCAGCTCCTAAGACAGTTATGCGTTTTGCACGTTCTCTACCCTCAACCGCCGTTTTTCCTACCCCTGTTGGAATGCAGTATTTTCAAATAGAGACTGGTAAGTTCATAGTTGATAGAGAGCAGCAAACTATTCAGATTAATTACCTACTAAAGTCCCCTGCCCCAGAGACTATGGCTATCCTTGCAAGCTATCACTTAAAAATTTTTTGGCGGCAATAGGATATTACTATTACACTGAAATAATATTTTAAGGATTAAGAGCTTTCAAATTTCAGTAATGGTGATACAATAGAGTAAAATAGTAAGGAGTTGATAATTTTGAATAACAGCCAGCTAGCAGACGATATTATAAAAAATGTTGGTGGTAAAGACAATATTAAAGATGTACGATACTGTACAACACGTTTACGGTTACGTTTAAAAAGAGTTAATAAAGCTAATGCCGACATGCTTAAGCAACTAGATGGGGTTGCTATGGCCCTTTATACGAACGGTCAGTATCAGCTTGTTATGTCTAATGTTAAAGAAGTCTATGATAGTATTGTTTCCACTGGTATCAAGGGTGTCGGACAGGTAGATACACAGGATGCTTGGAATAATTAGAATCAAGTTACCTGCAAACTCTATCAGAAAACAGATAAAAGGCTAAGGAATAATCTTGGCCTTTTTAGTTACCTTAATTTTTAAAATTCAAGAGCAGTATTCAATTATTTGCTAAGTCATTAATTTTCTATAAGCTCTTTTTTGTAGAATACAGTCCAACTCTAGGCTTGTTAAAATTTGGAACAAGCTGTAGGTTGTGCCAGACGAGATAATTTAAATTTGTTTCAAAAGAAAACATTTAAACTTTTTCTCTGCTTAACGAAAATTAAAAAAGGTATTACTATAGAACTTGTAAAACGCTTACACAAAACGTATTATCGGGGGTGTAAAAATGACAATACAAATGATTCTTGCTCTGGGCATTTTAGCCTTGATGATCATCATGATCATGTCTGACAAATTCGCTTTTGGAGCTCCTCCAGTTTTTGCCTGTTTACTTTTAGTTTTAACAGGTTTATCTACGGTTCAGGAGGCTTTTGCTGGTTTTATTAACTCAACTGTCATCATGATTGCTGGTTTCATGGTTGTGATGGCCGGTTTAATGAAAACCAATTTAATCGGACGTGTCCAATCGACAATTCTTAGCTTAGTTAGTAAGGGTGGCTACAAGAGCTATATCCTGCTACTTATAGTTGTCATGCTAGGAGCTAGTTTAATGGGAACAGGAGCAACTGGTTATTATGTTTTGATTCTTTCGCTAGTTTCAACAATTCCTTATAATAAGAAATTACCAACTTCTAAATTAATGATGCCTTTGGGATTTGCTACAAATCATCCCTTGCTTCCATTTAACGTGGCCTTGACATATGGTGTTACAGTAAGTGTTCTACAAGCTGCGGGGTACAATGAAACTTTATCAATGGGACGATTCGCACTTGCCAATTTCTTTCTCTCTATTGGCTTTTTAATATGGTCTGTGTTTGGTTATCGTTTCCTACCAGATCATTCTGTAACAGATACTGCTGAAAATGCCGTTGAGAGTAAGGAGCAGCAGCAAACAGAGCTGCCAACGTGGAAAGAGCGGGCCACTATTATTGCCTTCATTATCAGTGTTGTCGGCATGATGATGTTAAATTATTTGGGCGAAGCTGCCTATATTATTCCTGGTTTAGCAGGTGCCTTTCTCTTATTTATTGATGTACTGGATTTTAAAGAAGTGCGTGATAACATGGCCGGACCAATCGTTTTAATGACAGCTGGTGTTATTGGTGTTGCGGATGCACTGGCTAACTCAGGCTTCACAGCTATGATAGGTGATGTAGTTGCTGATGCTGTTGGAAAAAATATTAATCCTTTCTTGTTTATCCTTATTTTTGCTCTGTTGACAAGTACCTCAGCAACCTTTACAGGCTCAAATATGGGATCTGTCTACATCTTTGCTCCAATTGCTATCGCTTCAAGCATTAAGCTAGGAATTAATCCTGCGGCTGCGGCAACGGCGGTTGTTGTATCTGGTTGGAATGGTGGGTATATGCCAATTGATGGTATGCCTGCCATGATTCTTGGAATGGGTAAATATAAGTTACCGGAGTTCTGGAAATTCTCCGTTCCTATGTATTTTGTCCGAATTGTTGCCCTATGCATCGGTGCTATGGTTATGTTTCCATAATGAGAGTGGGCCAGAAATCAGTAAATCGTGGTAAAATCACGATTTTGATTTTCCTCGCTCTCTTATTTTAAGACTCAAGCCTCTGCCACTCTCCTATTTTTAAGTGGCAGGCTTTGGCAGTCTATCCCCAGACTGCCAAGCTCCACTGGAGCATTTTGCCCCTTGTTTTACAAGCTTTATTTCTCAATTAATAACCCACCTCCGCACAGCTCCAAAGGTCCGGGGGACCTTTGGAGGTTGGAGATAAGATGAACCGTGTTCATCACATAAGGTCCGGGGGACCTTTGGAGGTTAGAGATAAGATGAGCAAAGTTCATGGTATTAGATAACCTCCAATAGTTTTCCAAAAACCGTTGGAGCTATTACTTGCGTGGTTGTTAAACAGACTAGTGGACTGTTTAACGACCACGCCTGAAAATGGGGCTGTGCCCCAAGATAAGGATATCCAACACTGCGTCAATTTGGTAAATCTAGAACAATGCTAATGAATCTAGACTTTTATCCCAGGCTCTCTTACAGTTGTGACTGACCGATTAGTCAGTCTTGAGGTATCTCCAAAGGGTTGTTCGGCTAATTCCCAGCTGCGAAGCTGTCTTAGACTGATTATTATTATTCTTTTCCAAAAAATAATGGATAATTTCTTTATTGTAATCAAAAAGAGTTTTGTTTTCTGTTGGATTTATCAAACCAGTAATTGTTTCGTCAATACTTTGAACTCGCCTCTTTTCTTGATTCAGTAAATCATTAGTCAGATGTTCAGAAATATAATAACCTTCTGTACTGATCATCAGCTTTTTTATAACTTGTTCCAACTGTTTAAAATTTCTAGGCCAGTCATAATTTAATAATGCTTCCATTGCCCTAGGTTCAAAACCAATAACGTCCAGATGATATTCAATATTAATCTTATTAAGAAGTTGAGTGATAATAGCAGAAAGTTCGTGTTTTCTTTCTTTTATAGAAGGGGAGTAAATACTGCTACAGTCCAGCTGTGTCATAATACGGTCAAAAATTTTCTCCTGAGCATCAGCACTCTTAGTGTTATAGGTAAAGAGAAGATTATTTCGCTGGAGTAACTTAGTATATTCGATAAGAGTGAGTAATTTTTCTAAATTCGCAGAATCTATTTGTTCGATATCTTTAAATAAAATCGTATTATTTTTTTCTACCAGAGGGCCGTTGGTAGAATTAACTAAGTACTTCCAAGTTTTATCGTTTAATAATTTTGAATTGATAATAATTAAATTATGGTTACTGCTATGCCTGTTGAGGAAGGCCGTGTAAGCTAGGCTATCTTTAATAGTTCCTTTTTCACCAAAAATCATCATACTTTTATAATAGGAGGACAGCTGGTCAATCAGCTGGTAGGACTTCTCTTGTATAAAAGAGGTTGACAGTAGCTGTTCAGAAACAATCTGTTCAACATCGGCCTTATTAAGATAACTAATACCAAAACTATTTTTGAAAACTGGCGGTGTACTTCTTTTTATTTCACAGAAGATGATGCTTTCTCCCCTAATAGGAATTGAGCGTGTTCTTAGACTGTAAACATTATTTTGAAAGGTATGATAGAAGAGCTTGCCGTCGACCAAATCAGTTTTCCCACTTAAAAAATGTCGGATAGAAGATGCCAGATCGAAATCAATATTTGAAAATTCTACTTCCAAATTGTTATTTAAAATCAAAGCTTGAATAGTCTGGTTTTTGAAAAAAGTCTCTAATAAATGATTTTGTCTTTTTAAGTGGTAAGTCCCTTCCACTGTAGAAATAGCTTCCTGAAAGGCTTTCTTAATGCTCTCTGTTCCAGAAGTAACTAAAAGGGTGTTAAGAGATTTAGCGATGGCTGTTTTATTTGTAACGGCATCGCAGAGTACCATTTCGCAACCTTCCTTCTTTAACTGTTGCAGGACTTGTTCTGCTTGGGAAGCTTGCGTAATCGTAATGATTTTGATGTGGTATTGTAAGAGATTACAAATCAGGTGAGCTGTTTCGGTAATGCTGGAATATCCTACGATGGCCAAATGGTCGGTATAGTTTGAGGCTAACTTGATAGCACCCAAAATGTCGTAAAGGGAGATAGAAACATCAATAACCGGAACAGATACCGTCTGGTGAATCAAGTCAGCCGTTCCCCCACGGGAGATGATGGCATCGTAGTCATTGTAGGATAACTCTTGAACAACCTCTTGCCCTTTTTCCAAATCCGCAATGAAAACATCGATGGAGACCTCATCAAATTGTTCGCTTACAGATATCATAGCATTTTGTAATTCTTCATAAGGTGCAATTCCCAATAGTTTGAAAACCATAAGTATCCTCCTTTTTATGAGATATAAAGACATTGCTGCAGTTCGGTGGAATATGGCAATCAGCTCATAAAACTTGTTTAGCAAGTATTCATATTTTAGGATGAACCTCCCTTCTTAAAAAATCTAAAGATCCACCACTTATATCTCTTTTTCCTAGTTTTTTAGTTTAAGTTCAATTCCCTTGATTAGTTTCATATATAAACGATTTTATCTTACTTTGTTGAAAAAATCTTTTGAAACCCTAAAGGTGTTTCAAATTACAACATTAAAGGGTGAGTATTCACTTATATCAGATATCAAAGAGCGTTAGAATAAGACCAGATTGAGGAGGTGAGCAGATGCTCCAGTTATTGATTCTGGCTGATGATTTTACTGGTGCTTTAGATACAGCAGTTCAATTTTCAAATAAAGGTATTAATACCCTAGTGACAACTGCTCAAAAGGTTGATTATTCAGCCTTGGATGAGTCCTTGGAGGTATTAGTTATTGATACTGAAAGTCGTTACCTATCATTTGATGCTTCTTACCAAGTTCTGACAAAATTACTTACAGCGGCCAAAGGATGTGACAACCTCGCTATTTATAAAAAAGTTGATTCGGCTCTACGAGGTAATATCAGTAGTGAGATTAAGGCTTTGGTTGATACTTTTCCGCAAATGAAAATCCCCTTTATTCCAGCCTTTCCAGAAGTTGGACGAACAGTAAGAGAAGGCAAACTATACATTGATGGCCAGCCTGTAGCCGAGAGTATATTCGCAGCAGACCCTTACGAACCTGTGACAGAAAGTGATATTATCAAGCGACTGAGCAAGGAAGCAGGCTTAAGGGCTCAACTCGTAAGGAATGATAACCTTGATGAGATTCAGACTTCTCTCCTTTTATTTGACAGCGAAAGTGATACTGAACTGCAGCGGATTGCTGATTTACTGCAGGATAGTGGTCTTTTAAATATAACGGTCGGCTGCGCAGGTTTTGCTAAATTTCTAGCGTCTGCCCTTTTTCCTGAAAAAAGGAGCAATCCCAAAACTCCTATCCAGTATCCTTTGACTATCATCTGTGGCTCTGTTAATCCTATTAGCAAGGCTCAGATAGATTATGCAGAAGTAGAAGGATTTTATCGGGTCCCGTTAACACCACAGGAACTATTAGAAGAAGATTACTGGAAACAGCCGGCAGGTCAAGAGGCTCTAAAGGTACATTTGACTATGCAAGATAAAAATACTGACAAGCCAATTATTTTTGAAACTTTAAATAAGGAATCCCGCCACAATATTACCATTTACAGCCGAATACACCTGATTCCCCAAAAGGACATTCGCTTTAGAATTGGCCGATCGCTGGGCAATCTGACTAAACAGCTGCTTAGCCAAGATGTCAAACAAACCCTCTTGTTTGTTGGTGGGGACACCCTTTATCAATCTATGCAAGTTTTGCATGTTGAGGAAATAAAGCCTATCTGTGAGATTGATACAGGAGTCGTACTAGCCGAGATTATTTGGCAGGGAAATCCTATTCAGGTTATCACAAAATCGGGCGGGTTTGGAAAACCTGACTTGTTCGTTGCTGTTAATAGGTTAATTTCAAATAAGGAGGAAGCGCAAAATGTTAGTGGATTATAGTTTAAAAATGCCCAAAAATGTTTATGGAGGTGAGCATGCATTAGAGCAGATAGAAACTATTCTCTCAGACGACATTAAGAAGGTTGTCGTTTTTACTGATAAGGGTATTGTTGATGCTGGATTGTTAGATATTCCTAAAGCTGTTTTGGAGAAGGAAGGGATTGCTTACAGTCTTATTGTTGATATTCCGGCAGAACCTAATTATCATCAAGTACAAGAATTAGTTGATCGCTTTAAGCAGGAGCAAGCTGATTTCATTATAGCAGTTGGTGGCGGTTCGGTCATGGACGTAGCAAAACTGGCTTCTTTACTGGCAACAGATGATTACACAGTCAAGGATTTATTAGAGGATCCCTTGCTTGCGACGAAACAGGTCACCTCACTTTTGATACCGACAACAGCGGGGACGGGATCTGAGTCTACCCCGAACAGTATTGTTGGTGTACCCGAGCAAAATCTTAAAGTAGGAATTGTTAATCCTGATATGATTCCTGATTACGTCATTTTAGATGGACGCCTTATTAGGAATCTCCCTAAGCAGGTAGCCTCTGCTTCGGCCGTTGATGCTCTCTGCCATGCACTTGAATGTTTCACCTCTAAAAAAGCTAATCCTATCAGTGATAGCTTTGCCTTAGAAGCACTGGATTTAATTTATAACAATATCGTAGAAGCTTGTACTGATCCGGAAGCGATGGAAGCTAAGAATAAGCTGTTTTTAGGGGCTTTTTATGCTGGTGTAGCGATTACGTCTTCTGGGACAACAGGTATCCACGCGCTCTCTTACCCTTTGGGAGGAAAATACCATATTGCGCATGGAGTCTCAAATGCGATTTTACTGGTACCGGTCATGCGTTTTAATGAGCCAGAAGTAAAAGAGTATTTTGCTGCTGCCTATGATCGAATTGTGCACGATGGCGATCGCAGTCTATCTGTAACAGAAAAATCAACTTATATTTTGTCAGAATTGGAGCGTATTGTTAAGGTCCTTGAAATTCCAACTAGTCTTAAAGATTTTGGTGTTCCTGAGAGTGACTTGGAAGATCTTGTAAAAGCTAGTATGAAGGTTACTCGCCTTTTGGTTAATAACATTCGCGAAATCACTGCCGACGATGCTCGTGATATTTATAAACAAGTTCTATAGGAATAGCTAAATGGCTCTATTTCACCTAAGCTTTATAAAAAGCAGGCTATCTTAATTATTGATAATACATTAATAACTTTTAAAATAAAGGAGGCCAGATATGGTTGCTATTAAAGGAGTTATTTCACCGATTACGACACCGATGAATGCTGATGAAAGTATCAATTTTGAAGAACTTCGTATTCAAATTGATCGCTTGATTGATAATGGAATTCACGGTATTTTCGTTTTTGGAACTAACGGTGAAGGCTACATCTTATCAGAAGATGAAAAAATTGAAGTGATGAAAGTAGCGGTTGACCAAGTGGCTGGCCGAGTTCCTGTATACGCAGGAACGGGGTTGATTAGCACCAGAGATACTATTCGCCTATCCCAAAAGGCACAAGAAATAGGGGTTGATGCCCTGTCAATTATTACACCGTCTTTTGCTGCAGCCTCACAGGATGAACTTTATACCCATTACAAATCGGTGTCAGAAAGTGTTGATCTGCCAATCATTCTTTATAACATTCCTGCTCGTACGGGCAATGCGCTTGCGCCTGCAACGGTAGGTAAATTAAGCAAGCTTGCTAATATTGTCGGTGCTAAAGATTCTAGTGGTAATTTTGATAATATTCTGCAGTACATTGAACAGACTCGAGACAGTGATGATTTTGCTGTCCTATCTGGCAATGATTCTCTAATTCTTTGGACACTGATGGCTGGAGGTAGAGGAGGAATTGCTGGCTGTTCAAACGTTTATCCTTATACCATGGCACAGATTTATGAGCAGTTTGTTGCAGGTCATCTTGAAGAGGCCCGGCGCTATCAAGATTCTATCCGTTCTTTCCGCAATTGTTTTAAATTTGGCAACCCCAATACTATCGTTAAATACGCGGTTGCAGAACTAGGCTACCCTGTCGGGAAGTGCCGTGCCCCCTTCAATCAGCTGTCGGAGTCAGGTCTTTTAGCCCTTCGTCAGGTCCTTGCTGATAATCAAGAAAAAGGGATGAGGTAACTGAACATTCTAAGAAATTGAATTTATTTCACGCGGCTTATCTAGACAGTGAACATCATGGTTGCTGTCGCTTTTTATGGACTGTGTCCCTTAATAACTAAACACGCCTGCGCTCCTATGGGGTTCAGCAGTCAGGAAGAAGCTACTGAAATTTGGTGCTTAATCCTTGGTCGGGTTCCCTAAATTTTTTTAGCCCTCCATAGCTTCCTTAGTGAATCGTCATTCTGTTTTTTAAATTTCCTTGGAGCGCTTACTTAGTAGTTTATGTATAGGAGAAATATGATGAAAAAAATCATTGGTATTACGATGGGAGATCCTGCAGGCATTGGTCCTGAGATCTCTATTAAGGCTTTTAACAAATCTGAACTATATGAGCGCTGTCATCCCTTGCTTATCGGGGATCGCTCGCTTGTTGACTATTACCTAGAAAAACATCCAGAAGTGACTTTGACAATCAATAGTATTAAGCATCCAGCAGATGGCCGATATGAGTATGGTACCCTTGATATGATTGATTTAGGCCTTATTGATATAACTACATTTAAGATTGGGCAAGTTTCGACTGCTGGAGGAGATGCTGCTTTTCAATATGTAAAAAAGGTCATTGAGTTAGCCTTGGCCAAAGAAATTGATGCAACTGTTACCAATCCGCTCAATAAGGAAGCGATGAATGCAGCTGGACATCATTATGCTGGTCATACCGAAATCTATGCCGATTTAACAGGAACGGACAAGTATACCATGATGCTAGCAGATGGCAACCTTCGTGTCGTTCATGTATCAACACATGTGTCGCTGCGCGAAGCTTGTGACCGTGCGACTAAAGAACGCGTCTTAGATGTTATCCGAATTGCCGATCAGGCATGTAGAAATCTCGGCCTACAAAATCCTAGAGTAGCAGTAGCTGGACTGAATCCTCACTGTGGAGAAAATGGACTTTTTGGTCGTGAAGAAATAGAGCAGATTAATCCGGCTGTCGAAGCAGCTAAAGCTGAAGGGATTAATGTAGAAGGCAGTCTACCTGCCGATACTCTTTTCTCCAAAGCTAATGGCGGTATGTACGATATTGTTGTTGCCATGTATCATGATCAAGGACATATTCCTTTGAAACTTCTTGGTTTTGTTTACGATCAAGAAAAAGGCAACTGGCGGGCTGTTCAAGGGGTAAATATCACGCTTGGTTTGCCTATTATTCGTGCTTCTGTAGATCATGGAACGGCTTTTGACCAAGCAGGTAGTTGGAGTGCCAGTGAGATCAGCCTAGAAAATGCAATTGATTACGCTATCCGTCTAGCAGAAAATTCATAGAAAAAGGAGGCTGTCATGATTATCGATCGTATGGAGCGTTTGGAAAAATATGCTGCTGTTTTGCCTCACCTAACCCCAGCTCTAGAAGCGATGGAGACCTATAAAGATAGCTGGGAAACTGGTGTTCGTTATCCCTTTGATGGTGGGGTTGTTTTCTTTCAAAAGGGGAGTACAAAGCCCTTAGTGCAGGCACAGTTTGAATCTCATAAAAAATATATTGATGTTCAAATTATATTAGCTGGTGCTGAATATGCGGCTCTAGAAGACTTATCAAATTTGTCTGTTGCCATTCCCTATAATGATGAAAAAGATGTTGCTAAATATAGTGGTGAGACGCAGCACTACATGAAAATAAGTTCAGGTATGGCTTATGTTTGCTTTCCATGGGATGGGCATAAGGCTGTTTTTCATATGGAGGAGCCGTTAACATTCACAAAAGCTGTCATTAAGCTAGAAATAGATACGAATTAAGATTGGAGGCAATGGTATGGAGCTAACATTACCAAGTGTACGAGTTTCTGAACCCAACGGTGTAGTTTATCGAGATGAATTTCTAAATGTTGACTTTGGTTTAATCCCAAGAGGTGGCAAGGCAACAGCACACGCTCCAGCTTTAATTGAGACGCGCGATGGGGGGCTATTATGTGCTTGGTTTGCAGGTTCATTTGAAGGCAGCGGTGACATTTCCATTGCTGTTTCAAAACTTAATCCCAACAGCCAGATTTGGTCTGAAGCTACAATTGTTTCCAAGGGTAAAGACCGAAGCGAGCAAAACCCTGCCTTTTTCCGGGCACCAGATGGTCAAATCTGGCTAATCTATACTTCTCAGCTCAGCCGTCAGGAAGGTAAAGATAACATGCAGTTTACCTCTGTGATCATGGTTCAAAAATCAAGCGACGAAGGTCAGACATGGGGAGAGCCAGAGGTTCTTTTTCCAGAGGAAGGAACCTTCTCGCGTCAAGCCATTCAGATTTTGAGCAATGGCCGCTGGATTTTTGCCACTTGGCTGTGTGAGGATTCAGCGGAAGGCCTAACCAATGACCCTACAGAATTTCGTGTGTCTGATGATGCTGGACAAACTTGGACGCGGGTGCGGATGCCGGAAAGCAATGGTCGGGTACACGCTAATATCATTGAAGCAGAGCCAGGATATTTGCTGGCCTTCATGCGCAGCCGTTTTGCAGATAATATTTATATCAGTGAGTCTTACGATTTTGGTGATACATGGAGCGTACCACAAAGGACTGTTCTGCCTAACAATAATGCCAGTATCAGCGCTATTAAGCTCCAGTCGGGTGAGATTGCTCTGGCTTACAATGTTAATGCTACCCGTCATCCGGAATTTGGTAAGGTTGCTTGGCCGGGCCTTCGCAATCCAGTAGCAGTTTCCGTCTCAGAAGACCTTGGTAAAACTTGGCCTATCGGCCGTGTCTTTGAAGCAGCCGAAGGGTTCATTGGAGAGGAAAATAAAACTAATAACGCCCAATATGAATACCCTACTCTTTACCAAACTAAGGATGGCCTGCTTCATTTGGTCTACGCCTACAAAAATAGGCTTTGTATCAAATATGTGCGGTTTTCAGTTGCCGATCTATTTGGAGAAAAAAGAGAAACAGATGGTATCTATAATCCGACTTCGGGTCAAGGTATTGAGAAGTAGTTAAAGTTTTGCTATAATGATTAACATATCAAGGGAGTAGCAGACGATTCTAAGGAACAGGCTGGTTAGAATCGTGTCAGTGTCGTCATTACGAAAGAAATTTCCGGCACAGACTTAAACGGCGAGACTTGTTTTAAAAAACAGGTCTCTTTTATATTATTGATTATTATGAGAGAGACCAAAAGGAGTGAAAAAAATTGGCAAAAGAACAATTAAAAGCCCCCTACCATGTCCAGACAAGCGATGATGTTTTAAAAGAACTAGACAGTTCCAAAGAGGGACTGTCTAATAGTCAGGCGCAGCAGCGCTTGTCTGAGTATGGTCGTAATGAACTTGACGAAGGTGAAAAACGAGGCCTTTTGGCTAAATTCCTTGATCAGTTCAAGGATTTAATGATTATTATCCTCTTGATTGCAGCAGCTCTGTCTGTTATTACTGAAGGTATGCACGGCTTGACTGACGCCTTGATCATTTTAGCTGTTGTTATCCTCAACGCTGCTTTTGGTGTTTATCAAGAAGGTCAAGCGGAAGCCGCTATTGAAGCCCTCAAAGATATGTCCAGTCCTTTGGCGCGTGTCCGTCGTGATGGCCATATCGTTGAAATTGATTCTAAGGAACTGGTTCCAGGGGATATTGTGCTTTTAGAAGCGGGTGACGTTGTCCCTGCGGATATGCGTCTTCTGGAAGCAGCCTCACTAAAAATTGAGGAGGCGGCCTTGACAGGGGAATCTGTCCCTGTTGATAAAGACTTAGAAGCAGATGTTGCAGAGGATGCTGGTATTGGTGATCGTCTCAATATGGCCTATCAGAACTCTAATGTAACCTATGGCCGCGGTTTGGGTGTTGTCACAAATACTGGTATGTATACGGAAGTTGGGAAAATCGCCGATATGCTGGCAAATGCTGATGAAACAGAGACACCGCTCAAGCAAAGTCTCACACAGCTGTCCAAAGCCCTTACCTATCTTATTGTCGTCATTGCTATTATCACTTTTATCGTTGATGTCTTCTTTAGAAAAGAACCGCCGCTCAATAGCTTGATGACAGCAGTAGCCTTAGCAGTAGCAGCAATTCCAGAAGGACTGCCAGCTATCGTTACCATTGTTTTGTCCCTAGGGACAACAACTCTAGCTAAACGCAACTCAATTGTGCGTAAGCTGCCAGCCGTTGAAACATTGGGTTCCACTGAGATCATTGCCTCAGATAAAACGGGTACTCTGACCATGAATCAGATGACCGTTGAAAAGCTTTACACTAACGGCCAGCTTCAAAGTTCAGCAGCAGATATTGCAGCAGACAACAATACTTTGCGTATTATGAACTTTGCTAATGATACCAAGGTTGATCCAGCAGGCAAACTTATTGGCGATCCGACAGAAACCGCCCTTGTGCAGTTTGGTTTTGATCACAATTTTGATGTTCGCGACGTCTTAAATGCAGAGCCGCGTGTCGCAGAATTACCATTTGACTCAGAGCGCAAGCTCATGTCAACTATTCATAAGCAGGAAGATGGCCGTTATTTTGTGGCCGTTAAGGGGGCACCAGACCAGTTGCTCAAGCGTGTCACGCAAATTGAAGAAAACGGTACTGTTCGCCCAATTACCGATGCAGATAAGGAGGCTATCTTAACAACTAATAAAGAACTTGCAAAGCAAGCTCTGCGTGTTCTTATGATGGCCTACAAGTATGTATCTGAAGTGCCAACACTTGAGACAGAGATAGTAGAGGCTGACCTTGTTTTCTCAGGCTTGGTCGGCATGATTGACCCTGAGCGTCCAGAAGCAGCACAAGCAGTAGCAGTCGCCAAAGAAGCTGGTATCCGTCCAATTATGATTACGGGTGATCATCAGGATACGGCTGAAGCCATTGCCAAACGACTCGGAATTATCAATGAAAATGACCACGAGGACCATGTCTTTACTGGCGCTGAGTTGGATGAATTGTCTGATGAAGAATTCCAAAAAGTCTTCAAACAGTATTCTGTCTATGCACGTGTATCGCCAGAGCATAAAGTGCGCATTGTCAAAGCTTGGCAAAACGAAGGTAAGGTCGTTGCGATGACGGGTGACGGTGTTAATGATGCTCCTTCTCTCAAAACAGCAGATATCGGTATCGGTATGGGAATTACAGGTACAGAAGTGTCCAAAGGAGCATCAGATATGGTGCTGGCCGATGACAACTTCGCAACTATTATCGTTGCAGTTGAAGAAGGACGTAAGGTCTTCTCCAATATTCAGAAGTCTATCCAATATCTGCTCTCTGCCAACATGGCTGAAGTCTTTACGATCTTCTTTGCCACCCTCTTTGGCTGGGATGTATTGCAGCCGGTTCATCTTCTCTGGATTAACTTGGTAACAGATACTCTACCAGCTATCGCTCTTGGTGTTGAGCCTGCTGAGCCTGGTGTCATGACCCATAAACCGCGCGGCCGACAATCAAACTTCTTTGATGGTGGTGTGATGGGAGCCATTCTCTATCAGGGTGTCCTACAAACCCTCCTCGTTCTCGGTGTTTATGCCTGGGCCCTTATTTTCCCAGAGCATACAAGCAATCATGATATTCATGCAGATGCGCTTACTATGGCATTTGCTACTCTTGGCTTAATCCAGCTTGTCCATGCCTTTAACGTTAAGTCTGTCTACCAATCTCTCTTTACAGTTGGACCATTTAGGAATAAGACGTTCAACTGGGCTATCCCAGTAGCCTTCTTATTGCTGATGGTAACCATCGTTGTACCAGGATTCAATAAACTTTTCCACGTTTCCCACCTCAGCTTAACTCAGTGGTTGGCTGTAGTGACTGGCAGTCTGTTAATGATTGTTATCGTTGAAATTGTTAAAGCAGTTCAACGTATGACAGGGCAAGATAAGAAAGCTATATAATGTTTAGAAACACACCCATGACTAAGGCAGCTTCTTGGAGCTAAAGTTTGGGGGTGTTTTTTAATGCCCCAACTGAAATTTTTAATATCTAGCAAAGAAAATCAAGTCAGGTCGACATCTTAATAGGCTGAACCGTCCTGAGAAAACCCTACTTTAGAGCGCCACCTAGAAATTGGGGAAGCAGCATACTCCCTTAACGAACGGTAGTCCTAAGGATGATAAGGCAGCCTGCAAGCAGTTGCCATGGCAGAAAGCAAGAAATTAATTGACCACGCTTTAGAGTATTTTAATGGAATTTATTTGATTACACCTTTTTTACGCTATGATTTGCCCTTGGATTTGATTGACTATATTCAAGAAAGGAAATCCTAATGTACCAAGGACAGTGAGACTAGGAGAAATTAAAAACGAATGAGCCTGAAAGCCAATAGGCCATCGGATTCATTCGTTTTTGTCAGGGTTAAACTTCAATTTTGTAAGATTACCTTAAACCACTTTGTTTTATCTAATATTTTAGTCCTTAAAAAATGGATTGAAGGTTTTTTCATGGCCAATAGTGGTATCAAAGCCGTGGCCGGGATAAACTTGGTAGTGGTTAGGCAGCGTAAAGAGTTCTTTGCGGATGGAGTCAAGGAGCTGCTGGCGATTGCCAGTCGGAAGATCAGTCCGACCAATGCTTTCGCAGAAAAGGGCGTCGCCCGAAAAAACAACCTCATCAGTCTTGAAGATTAGTGAGACGCTGCCCCAAGAGTGGCCGGGTGTCGGGACAACCGAGAAGTTAAAACCATCTAAATCGTAGGAATGGTCGAATTGAAAGAATCGATCAGCTGGTCTGGCTGTAACATCTTCCATATCACCGTGTCGTGGCAGACCCGAGAGATTGTCTATAGGACTATCTAGCCAGTCGGCCTCCTCCTCAGAAATATAGACTGGTGGCTCCTGAAAGTGGACGCGTACGATATCTACGCTCATAATATGGTCGTAATGGGCATGGGTCAGGAGAATAGCACTCACTGGTTTAGCGATACTGGCCAATTTTGTGATAATCGCCTGGCTGTTACTACCGGGGTCAATTACTAGAACCGCCTGTTCATTTTCCAGAATATAGGTATTTTCAAGCGCAACATCATTAAGTACTTTATAAATTTCCATACCCTTAGTTTAACAAATTGCTCCTCTTTTTAAAATTAAAAGGCAAACCCCCTGATAAATTAAGTCTCAATCTAAAGAAAAGGCAAGCTCTAAAAATAAGGTTAGCTGCCTGAAGGTGAAAAAGAGAAGGGGCAGTTAGTCATAGCTCCAAATGGCCTCACTACTCTAAAGCTTAGAACTCTAATAAGTAGCTGTTTGCGTCTGGTTTTAAGCCCAAATTCATTATTTCCCACTGTGCCCCAAGGCATGAGGATACTGCAAACTCTAGTAAATAAAATTACTTAAGACTGTTTTCGTTACTAGGGTTGAGAGGGCGAGTGAATAATCAGAAAATTTTGTCATCTCCATAGAATTATACCCAGAAATGTGATAGACTAGAGGGGTAAAAATAAAAAGAGGATTAGCTATGGATAGAAAAATGAATTTTGTAATGATCTCTCCTCATTTTCCTACAAATTTTGAACCCTTTGCCCATCGTTTGCAGGCTAATGGATTCAATACTTTAGGGATTGCGGATACCCCCTATGATGACTTGTCCGATGGCTTGAAAGCCTCTCTGACGGAATATTACCGTGTGGATAATATGGAAGACTATGATCAGGTTTACCGTGCAGTAGCCTATTTTGCCCATAAATACGGACGGATTGACCGCATTGAATCTCACAACGAATATTGGTTGGAGTTAGATGCCAAGCTGCGGACGGATTTTAATGTTTTCGGCTATAAAACTGAGGATATGCTGGCCATTAAAACCAAACGCCAAATGAAAGAAATTTTCCGTAAGTCTAGTATTAAGGTGGCTCAGGGCGATGTCTTCCATACCGATGATCAGGCACGTCAGCTCGCCCAAAAATTAGGCTTTCCTGTCATTATTAAACCCAACTCTGGTGTCGGTGCCTCTGACACTTATAAGATCAAGTCCGATCAGGAATTAGAAGGGTTCTTTGGGTATAAGACAGCTGGTGTCGAGTATATTATGGAAGAATTTATCGATGGTGACATTATCACTTTTGATGGCTTAACCGACCACGATGGCAATATCGTCTTCTATTCTGGTCTAGAATATAAGGAAGCCGTTCTTGAGACCTTGGATCACGATAGTGATATGTTCTACTATGTTCCCAGAGAATTTTCACCTGAATTAATTGAGCTTGGTAAAAAATGCGTTCAAGCCTTCAATGTCAAGGAGCGTTTTTTCCACTTTGAGTTTTTCCGTGTTAAAAAAACCAAAGAACTCATGGCTTTGGAAATTAACTGCCGTCCGCCAGGCGGTTTGACAATCGATATGTGGAACTACGCTGATGATTTTGATATCTTTGATCAGTATGCCAAGGTCGTTAGAGACAATCAGTTTACAGCTGATATTCAGCATCGTTATAATGTTGTCTACATTTCACGCAAGGCCAATCGCCATTATGTCCATAGTTTAGAAGATATTCATCAGCACTTTGGTGAACAGATTATCCTGACCCAGTCTGTTCCTGGTATCTTCGCCCAGATTATGGGGGAAGTCGGTATTCTAGCTAGGACTGAGACGATGGACGAGTTACGCGATTTGGTCTCCTATGCCCAAGCCAAAGAATCTTAAGTGAGTTGAAAAATCAGTATAGAAAGCGCAAGTCATAACAGACAGCAGCAGTGAATAAGCCTGTCCTTGCTGTATACTTGTTGTCATTATTATTTGAAAGGAAGATTTCGTCCTGTGAGGCTGGCAATTAGATGGGAATAGTAGTTGTAAACTAGACGATTTTCCAAGTTTAATTGCCTAAAGCTTTTGTGGTCGTATTTGGTAACTTAATATATGCAGTTTGAAAGAAGAAGTCAGTGGTCGGGGGAGCTCGGCCGCGAGATGTATTTTAATGTTTATGGCCATGCCGGTAAGCCTGTGGTGGTTTTTCCGTCATCTGGTGGTAGTCAGAATGAGTATGCTGATTTTGGCATGATTGAGGCTTGCAAAGATTTTATCGATCGCGGTTTGGTAAAATTTTATACCCCAGATTCCTTGGACAAGGAATCTTGGTTAGCCCCAGGAAAATCAGGTCATGATATGGCCTTGGCTCATGAGGCCTACGACCGTTATATTGTCAATGAGTTGGTTCCCCTGATCCGCTATGAGTCTGACTGGCAAGGGGGCATGATAGCAACCGGCTGTTCTATGGGAGCCTTTCATACCATCAATTTTGCCCTGCGTCATCCGGATCTGTTTGATGTCGCCATTGCTCAATCAGGTGTTTATGATGCCCGTTTCTTCACAGGTGAATATCATGGTGATCCGACGGTTTACTACAATTCGCCTATCGATTACCTTTGGAATCAGGAAGATAGCTGGTTCTTGGATCGCTATCGGCAAAATGCTTTTGTAGTCGCTGTCGGTCAGGGAGCCTGGGAAGGTCCTCATATTGCGGATACTAGACGCTTGGAAGAAGCTTTTGCGGCCAAATCAATCCCAGCTTGGTTTGATTACTGGGGCAATGATGTCGCCCATGATTGGGAGTGGTGGCGTCAGCAGATTCCTTATTTCTTGGCTCGTCTAGAGGCCGAAGGACGGATTTAAGTCAACATTACTAGAAAACATAAAAAGCAAGCAGAACTGGTACCCGAAAGAGGAAAATCTGCTTGCTTTTATGATGGATAAATAAAAAATTGGGACTAAATAATGATGTCTCAATTTTTAGATATCTCAATTTACTCTTTCAGGGTAAACTGTAAAAATTCAAGGAAATGGTCTGCCCAGTATTTCTCGTGGTGGATTTCATTGGCCATAACTCTTAGCTGAATCTGCTCCATAGGCGTTCCTGATTTAAGCAGAGACTGATAGTAGTGGAGGCTGCAGTCGATATAGGCTTGATTCATATTTGGAGCAAACTGTTCATCAACCTCATCGCCTTCCTTGGTGCCCACCTGAATATAGACCTTGGTATCCTTTTTCAGTGGGTGACTATTGCAGTAACGCAAAAAATCACGTTCGCTGAACCAAGAAGCCAGTGAGAAGACTCCCAAACCACCAAAAACGTTCGGATAGGCTGCTCCCATATAAGCAGTAATAATACCGCCCATGGATGAGCCAGCTAACAAAGTATGCTCAGGGTCTGATTTGGTACGATAGGTTTTATCGATAAAAGGTTTAACAGTGTTGACTAGCCAGTCTCCGTAAGCCATTCCATCCCCGCCGACACTGGCGGTTTCAGGCGTGGTACCGACATCTGTCATCCATGGTGCGTATTCGTTCAGACGGTTGCCCTCAGCATTGTCAATTCCCACAACAATGACCTTGGGTAATTCCTTGTGATTTTTGATGGTGGGGATGATTTTCCAGGAGTAACCGGAGAAGGATTCCTTGCTGTAAAAAATATTTTGGCCGTCATGCATGTAGAGTACGGGGTAGCTGGCCCAGTCTTCCTTGGCATAATCTTTGGGAAGAAGCACTCGAATACGGCGCTCTTCATCATAGTAAGGGACATGCAGGTAATGTTCTTCCATTTCCAGATAGTAATTGTTGAGTTTCGTTCGCTTCATTGTTTTCCTCTGTCTCATAATTGTTCTTATTATAGCATAAAACAGCATCATCTAAAAAAGATTAAAATTTTTTAAATTATAAATAAAATGTTAAAAATTCTTAAAATTGTAAGCCTTTTCTTGTCAATAAAGATGGAAAAAGATATAATAAACCCATAAAATTTTTGGAGGTTGTTTTATGTCTAAAGTTGCTATTGTTACCGGAGCTGGTCAAGGTATTGGTTTTGCCATCGCTAAGCGCTTGCACCAAGATGGATTTAAAATTGCTATCCTTGACTATAATGAAGAAACTGCTCAAGCGGCTGTTGAGCAATTGTCACCTGACACGGCACTTGCTGTTGTCGCAGATGTATCTAAGCAGGATCAAGTGGCAGCAGCTTTTGATAAGGTTGTTGAGCATTTTGGTGATCTGAATGTCGTTGTCAACAATGCGGGTGTTGCTCCGACAACGCCTCTGGATACTATCACACCAGAGCAATTCGAGCGGACCTTCGCAATCAACGTTGGAGGTGTTATCTGGGGCAGTCAAGCAGCTCAAAAAGTCTTTAAAACACTTGGTCACGGTGGTAAAATTATTAATGCGACCTCACAAGCAGGTGTTGTTGGTAACCCTAACCTAACGATTTATGGCGGAACAAAGTTTGCGGTACGTGGGATTACCCAAACTTTGGCGCGTGACTTGGCTGATGATGGTATTACAGTCAATGCTTATGCACCAGGCATCGTAAAAACACCGATGATGTACGATATTGCCCATGAAGTTGGTAAAAATGCTGGTAAAGATGACGAGTGGGGGATGCAGACCTTTGCCAAGGATATTACTCTCAAGCGTCTATCTGAACCAGAAGATGTAGCTAATGCTGTAGCCTTTCTCGCAGGTCCAGATTCTGACTATGTTACAGGTCAGACCATTATTGTTGATGGCGGTATGCAGTTCCACTAATTGATTAGTTCAAGAGAGTGGGATAAAAATCAGTAAACCGTGAGAAAAATCACGGTTTTGATTTTCCTTGCTCTCTTATTTTAAGGCTCAGGTCTCTGTCGCTTTCCTGTTTTTAGGTGGCAGGCTTTGGCAGTCTATCCCCAGACTGCCAAACTCCAGTGGAGCATTTTGACACTTGCTTTACAAGCTTTATTTCTCAATTAAAAAGGTCTAGTAGACCTTTTTAACCCACCTCCGCATAGCTCAAAAGGTCTGGGAGACCTTTTGAGGTTGGAGATAAGATGAACCGTGTTCATCACATAAGGTCTGGGAGACCTTTTGAGGTTGGAGATAAGATGAATCGTGTTCATCACATAAGGTCTGGGAGACCTTTTGAGGTTGGAGATAAGATGAACCGTGTTCATCACATAAGGTCTGGGAGACCTTTTGAGGTTGGAGATAAGATGAACCGTGTTCATCACATTAGATAACATCCAACAGTTCCCCAAACTGTTGGAGCTATCACTTAGGTGGGAATTAAACAGTCCAGTAGACTGTTTAAAGGGTCGCCTAAAGATAGGGAAGCGCCCCAAGATAAGGACCGCCAATCAGCAGTGGTTCATTGGTGCTAAAGCACCTAATGAACTGTGCAGGGGTAAGACTTCTTGGCATAGCCAACAAGTCTTACTCCCAACCGCTGCGTCGATCTGGTAAATCTAGGATAATGCTAACGGGTCTGGACTTTTGTCCCAGACTCTTTTTATATAATAGGGAAAAAGAGTTAGAAGTGAGGAATTACTTTGAATATTTTTGAAAAGTTAGCCCAAGGTGCTCTTCTGGTTGATGTGAGAAACGCAGAAGAGTACGAGCACAGTCATATTGCTGGAAGTCAGCTACGACCAGTGGACAGATTAAGCCGGTATGATTTTGGTGAGAGCGGCCAGACAATCTTGCTGTATTGTGGATCTGGTGCAAGAGCTGAACGAGCTAAGAATTACCTTGAAGGTCAAGGGTATACGCAGGTTATAAACTTAGGTAGTTTGGAACATTTGGCCAATTTAGGTATGGAGGTCATTGTTAAGGATTAAAGTCCAAGGTAGTGAAGTTGTCGTCACTGACCAGCCTTTCAGTTCGATTGGCATTTTGAAAGCCCAGTTTGTCATATCTAAACGGTCTGGGCTTTTTTATTTGGGCACTAGTTTTTAACTGATAGTTCCTTATCTAAGGGGCAGCACCTTTCACTGTTTTAAACTATGACTTTTGTCTCCAGTTTATTCGTGCTATAATGAAAGGGTTATGACACAAACGAATAAGGGACGAAAATATGCAGTTGTTGATTTGGAAGCGACTAGCGCTTCCGCAGCTGCCCAGATTATTCAGGTTGGTATTGTCATTATTGATCAGGGCCAAATTGTCCAGACCTATGAAACGGATGTCAATCCGCACGAACCTTTGAATGAGCATATTGTAGAGTTAACGGGAATTACTGACCAGCAGTTGTCTCAGGCACCAGATTTTTCGCAAGTGGCAGGGGATATTTACGAGCTAATTCAGGACTGTATCTTTGTCGCCCACAATGTTAAATTCGATGCCAACTTGTTGGCAGAGCAGCTTTTTTTAGAAGGCTATGAATTACGAACTCCGCGGGTGGACACAGTCGAGTTGACTCAAGTTTTTTATCCTACCCTAGAGCGCTATCGTTTGACGGACTTGGCCGATCATTTGAATCTAACTCTGGAACATGCTCATACTGCTCTGGCAGATGCCTATGCAACAGCACAGTTGTTTTTAGCCACCCAAGAGAAAATTGCTGGTTTACCGCGTTTAACTGTTGAGCGTATCTTAGATTTTGCTGATCACTTACTTTTTGAAACACGTTTAGCCATTGATGATGTTTTCTCAAGAATGTCTACCCATTTGTCAAGGGACTTTGTTGAAGTTCAAAATTTAGTCATACGCAGGGAGTCTCCCTTTCTGAAGGAAAGGCGTCTTTCTGCTGACTTTGCGACCAACTTGGCGCTGTTAGATTTAGAAGAGAGAAAAGAGCAGCTCGGCTTTGCTGATAAGATTAGTCAGCATTTTGAACAAGAAGGTCCTTTATTTATTCAAGCTCAGGCAGGTATCGGAAAGACTTATGGCTATTTGCTGCCCCTCTTAGCTAAAGGCACTGAGGAAAAACTGATTGTGACTGTACCGACAAAAATTTTACAGGATCAAATCATGTCGCAGGAAGGTAGGCAGCTGGCGCACGTCTTTCATATCAATATTCATAGCTTGAAAAGTCCGCAAAATTACATTAAGCTAGACAATTTTGATCGGAGTCTAGCCGAGGCAGACAGCAATCGGCTAGTTAACCGCTATAAAATGCAGCTTTTGGTTTGGTTGACGCAGACCCATACTGGGGATTTGGATGAAATCAAGCAGAAGCAGCGTTTTGAAGCCTATTTTGATCGCATTCAGCACGATGGTAAACTTAGTAAAAAATCCCCTTTTTGGGATGTTGATTTTTGGCTGCGTTCGTATAAGAGGGCTCAGACCTCACATGTTATTATTACAAACCATGCTTATTTTCTAACTCGTGTTGAAGATGACAAGGATTTTGTTAAAGACAAGATTTTAGTGATCGACGAAGCGCAAAAACTATTCTTGAATTTGGAGCAGTTTTCCCGTAGGCAAATCAATCTCAATACTGTGATGAAAAAATTGCATACCCTTCTGGAGCATCCTCATCCTCATGTCCAGCAGCGGCTTTTAGAAAGTTTGCAGTTTGAGCTGTCTAATTTAAATATTCAATTTTATCAAAATCACCGTACAGCTGTTGCCAAGCATCAGGTTGAAAAAATTAGACAGGATCTAGCGGAAATCGAAGCAGCTGAGCTAGCAGAACTCAAAAGTGCTTTCGCATCGGATTTTTCGGATTTCTGGCTCAGCCAAGATTGGTCGCAAGAGCACCGTCAGACCCTGCTTAATAGTGCTCGTCTTGATTTTGTGAACTTCAGGGATCTTTTGCCTCAGACCCTAAAAACCTATTTTGTATCGGCTACATTGGATATTAGTCGGCGGGTTTCTCTACCTAATTTGCTGGGATATGAAAAGTTTGACTTTGCTCGCATTTCCTATAAGCAGGAGGACAATCAAGCTATCTGGCTAGACACGACCATGCCCGATATTCCCAGCCTGTCTGCCCAAGATTATGCTCAGCTATTGGCTGATAGAATCACCGACCTAAAACAGCTTGGACAGCCCATATTAGTACTTTTCAATGCTAAAAAAGCCATGTTTGATGTATCAGAAATTCTTGATAATAAACATCTTCCCCATCTCTGCCAATATAAGAATGGCTTAGCTGCTAATATTAAGCGCCGTTTCGATAAGGGGGAGAGTAACGTTTTGCTGGGCACAGGCTCTTTCTGGGAAGGAGTTGATTTTGCTAATCAAGATAAACTGATTGAGGTCATTACCCGCTTACCTTTTGATAATCCACAAGACCCCTTTACAAAAAAACTTAATCGCCAGTTGACCTTAAACGGTCGTCATCCTTTTTATGATTACAGCCTACCGGTGACTATCTTGCGGCTCAAGCAGGCTATCGGCCGCAGTAAGCGCAGGCAGTCTCAGCGTTCAGCTGTCCTCATTTTAGATAGTCGAATTAAAACGAAGCACTATGGTTCTCTTATTGCTGATGCTTTGATGCAGCAGTTACCTTTAAAAGAGCAAAATTTTCAGGAAATATTGGCAGAAATGGCGCAATTTTTCAGAAATATTTGATATAATAAAGACTATCAATGTATAAAAGGGATGGTGGCATGAAAAGGCTGAAAATTAAGCATTTTTGGCGTTATTTGTTTGGTGTTTTAGGATTGCTGGTTTTAGTAGCGGTCGGTATCTTCTTTTTCTTTAAGGCAGCTCTAAAGCCCAATCAAGATGCTAGAAGTCAGGCGATTCAAACGGCTAAAGAATATGCGGACTTCGCTTCGGTTTCAGATTTTAACCAGTACAATGGCAGAGAAGTTTTTTACACTGTTTTTGGTAAGAACCAAGGTGGTGAGACCATTATGGTAACCATCAATAAGAAGCATCAGGGGCAGGTCTATGTCTACAGGGCCAATCAAGGCATTAAGGCTGAGCAAGCCCAAAACACTGCTAAAAAAGAAGGTGCCCGTAAGATCCAGAAAACCACTTTTGGTATGGCAGAAGGGGTTCCTATCTGGGAAGTTCGAGCCGACGGTGCTTACTATTTAGTAAATTTTGAAACAGGTGATCTGGTCAAGAAGGAGGGACTATGACCTATTTATCAAAGCGAGTATTAGAGATGAAAGAAAGCGTGACCCAAGCAGCTGGCGCTAAGGCTAAAGAACTGCAGGCGCAAGGAAAAAACATCCTGAGCCTGACCTTGGGAGAACCTGATTTCACTACACCAAAAAACATTCAGAATGCTGCTATTGAGGCAATTAAAAGCGGCCGAGCTTCCTTTTATACGCTGGCATCTGGTCTTCCGGAGTTAAAAGATGCCATCAACAGCTATATGAAACGTTTTTATGGCTATTCTGTTGAGCGCAATCAGATTGTCGCAGGAACTGGAGCTAAATATGTTCTATATGCTTTCTTTATGGCAGTTATCAATCCTGGGGATGAGGTCATTATTCCAGCACCTTACTGGGTGTCTTATGCCGATCAAATCGAAGCAGCGCAAGGACTTCCCGTCTTCGTACAAACGAAGGAAGAAAACAACTTTAAGGTAACTGTTGAACAGCTAGAGGCTGCTAGAACTGATAAAACCAAGGTTTTCCTGCTGAATTCTCCATCGAATCCTACAGGAATGATTTACACCGCAGAAGAATTGCGGACAATTGGTGATTGGGCTGTAGCGCATGATATTCTAATTCTATCGGATGATATTTATGGCCGCTTGGTCTATAATGGTGCAGAATTCACACCGATTTCAACCTTATCAGATACTATCCGTCAGCAAACCATCGTTATTAATGGAGTTGCTAAATCTTATGCTATGACGGGATGGCGTGTTGGATTTGCGGTTGGACAGGCTGATATTATTGCAGCTATGAGCAAGATTATTGGCCAAACCACTTCTAATTTAACAACAGTAGCCCAGTATGCTGCTATTGAAGCTTTCGCTGGCGATCAAACCAGCGTTGAAATCATGCGTCAGGCCTTTGAAGAGAGGTTAAATACGATCTATCCTCTTCTAGAAGAAATCCCAGGCTTTAAGACGGTAAAACCACAAGGTGCTTTCTACTTCTTTCCAAATGTTAAGGAAGCCATGAAGCTCAAGGGCTTTACGGATGTGACCGAGTTCACTACAGCAATTCTAGAAGATACAGGCGTTGCTTTAGTAACAGGAGCCGGATTTGGAGCCCCCGAAAATGTTCGACTCAGCTACGCTACCGATTTGGATACCCTCAAAGAGGCCGTTCAACGTATCAAGGCATTTATGGAGAAATAATTGGTAGCAGTCAGCAGGTAAGCTTGAAAGTGAGAGTTTAGAATATGGGGTTCTAGTATCTGTAAGTGCTACTATCCGGACCGCAAAGTAGCCTTTTTAATAATCCTGACGGATATAATTTAGGCTGTTTGCTAGAAAAACGAATAAATTAGAAAAGGGAAAAGAATTACATGTCAACAAAACGTGTTACGATCAGTCAAGTAAAAGACTATGTGGGTGAAGAAGTTACCATCGGCAGCTGGGTTGCCAATAAGTCTGGAAAGGGGAAAATTGCCTTCCTTCAATTGCGCGACGGCTCTGCCTTCTTCCAAGGGGTTGCCTTCAAACCTAACTTCATCGAAAAATATGGTGAAGAAGAAGGAACAGAAAAATTTAACACCATTCGTCATCTTAATCAGGAAACGTCTATCTATGTGACCGGTATCGTTAAAGAAGATGAACGTTCAAAATTTGGCTATGAACTGGATATCACCGATGTTGAGATTATCGGTGAATCAAATGATTATCCAATCACACCAAAGGAACATGGGACAGACTTTTTGATGGATAACCGCCATCTTTGGCTGCGCTCGCGTAAACAAATGGCGATTATGCAAATTCGTAATGCCATCCTGATGGCCTCAACAGAATTCTTTGATAAGAATGGCTTTATCAAATTTGACAGCCCTATTCTTTCAGGAAATGCTGCCGAAAATACTACTGAACTTTTTGAGACGGATTACTTTGGTTCCCCTGCTTTCTTGAGTCAGTCAGGTCAGCTCTATCTTGAAGCGGGTGCTATGGCGCTTGGCCGTGTGTATGATTTTGGTCCCGTTTTCCGTGCTGAAAAGTCTAAAACGCGTCGCCACTTGACGGAATTCTGGATGATGGACGCAGAATATCCCTTCTTGAGTCATGATGAATCACTTGATTTGCAGGAAGCTTATGTCAAAGCTTTGATCCAGGGCGTCTTGGAGCGCGCACCACAAGCGCTTGAAATCTTGGATCGTGATGTTGAAGCTCTTAAACGCTATGTCACTGAGCCATTCAAACGCGTGTCTTACGATGATGCTATTGATTTACTTCAGGCTCATGAAAATGATGAAGGAGTGGATTACGACCATCTTGAGCATGGTGATGACTTTGGTTCTCCGCATGAAACATGGATTTCAAATTACTTTGGAGTCCCGACCTTTGTTGTCAATTATCCAGCAAGTTTCAAAGCTTTCTACATGAAGCCGGTTCCTGACAACCCAGAGCGCGTGCTCTGTGCGGACCTCCTAGCACCAGAAGGTTATGGTGAAATCATTGGCGGGTCCGAGCGTGAAACAGATTACGATAAACTTATGGCCAAGATTGAAGAAGAAGGACTTAATCCAGAAGATTACGACTTCTATCTTGACCTTCGTAAATACGGGTCAGTCCCTCACTGTGGGTTTGGACTTGGCTTAGAACGCATGGTAACTTTCGTCGCAGGTACTAAGCACATTCGTGAAGCCATCCCCTTCCCACGTATGTTGCACCGCATTAAACCTTAAGGTTATTATGCTTACTGCTATCAATTATTCTCCCTCTAAAGTTAGAGTTCTAAACTCTGATTTTAGAGGGGTTTTATTTAGACTTTCGTTTCAATCTTCTGAAAACTTTGCTATAATAAATGGTACAGCGATAAAGTGGTGTCTGGTCAGTCAGGCTAGCCTCCCTTTATGTTCATATTGTCACCGCCCAAAAATAGACGATGACCACCTAATTTTAGGAGGAAGCGTAATGACAACAAATGTAATGGCTAATTACAGCTATGGTGAAGACTGCTATAAGGAGATTCCTGAGGTACTAAAACCTTACGGTGTCAAAAGTGTGGTCCTCATTGGAGGAAAAAGAGCTTTGGGAGCCACAGAGTCAGAGGTTCGTGTCATTTTGGAAGCAGCTGAGGTTGAGGTAAAGGGCAGTTTTGTTTACGGCAAGGATTCAACGCAAACTAATATTGATAAGTTAGTGGCGACTCCGGATGTCCAAAAGGCTGATGCTATCTTTGGTTTTGGTGGTGGTAAGGCACTCGATACAGCCAAGATGGTAGCAAAAGAGTTGGATAAACCGACCTTTACCTTTCCGACTATTTGTTCTAACTGTTCTGCTGGAACTGCTATTGCCGTAGTTTATAAGGATGATCACTCACTTTTGCGCTATGGCTATCCTGATTCCCCCTTGCATATCTTTATTAATACCAGAGTGATTGCTAATGCGCCTGAAAAATATTTCTGGGCTGGTATCGGTGATGGTATTTCAAAAGCACCTGAAGTCGAGCATGCTGTAGCAGAAGCTAAGAACAGGGGCCTAGTAGATCTTCCCCATACAGCTAGCTTGGGCCAAGCTGTGGCTCTGTCCTCTAAAGATGCTTTTTACCGCTACGGCGAGGCTGGTATGGAAGATGTCAAGCATAACCGACCTTCTAAAGCAATCGAAGAAATTGCACTAGATATTGTTGTTTCAACTGGTTATGCCTCCAACTTAGTTAATCAGCCAGATTTCTATTATAATTCTTGCCATGCCCATGCCTTTTATAATGGGACTACGGCAATCAAACGTTCAGGAGAATACCTACATGGAGTAGTCATATCCTATGGTGTTTTGGTTCTGCATGCTTACTATCAAGAGCAAGAAGAGCTAGAACGTGTCGCTAGATTTAACAGGAGCTTGGGCTTGCCGATAACCTTGAAAGAATTGGGATTAACTGAGGATGATATTCCGAAAATTGTAGAAGTGGCAGTTACCACCAATGAATATAAAAATACACCATTTGATTCAGAACAATTTGCCCAAGCTATTCATGAGGTAAATCAGCTAGGGCAGCACTTATCCAATAACTGATAATGCCTCTGTGCTCTTGGCGGATGATGCAAAAAAATAGCTTCTTTCTAGACACAAACGCCTTGGTCGAAGCTCCTATTTTGCTTGATCCGCGAATCCTTTCTGTATCTTAATATAAGGAGAAAACAACCATGAAAACTTTCCATACTGATAAAGCACCAGCAGCTATCGGCCCCTATGTACAGGCTAAGCAAGCTGGAGAGTTCCTGTTTGCTTCTGGTCAAGTACCCTTGTCACCAGAGACAGGAGAAGTTTTAGGGACGACCATTCGGGAACAGACCCAGCAGGTACTTAATAATATTAAAGCCATCTTGGCTGAGGCAGGTACTGATTTTGACCATGTAGTTAAGACCACTTGCTTCCTAAGTGACATGAATGATTTTGTGCCTTTTAACGAAGTTTATGCAACGGCCTTCAAAGAAGAATTCCCTGCGCGTTCAGCCGTCGAGGTTGCTCGTCTGCCTAAAGATGTCAAGGTTGAAATTGAAGTAATTGCTTACTTAAAGTAGGCGTAGATAACAAGAGATTGAGATGTCAAAAAGTGAGATCTCTTTTTCTTTTTTGGTTTGAATAATATTTTAACCTCGTTTCCGTCGTTAAGTTCGGGGGCTTTATAAGTGAGGGCTTTGAAGTACAAGTATAACTCAATCTGTCCTTCCAGACTTGGGCCCCTTTGTTAACTGTTTATTTTAACTTTGTTCAGAGCTTTTTGCCATTTTAAAAAGAGGCTGGACAAGAGTAGTATAGTATAAGTATGACTACTGCTATTTGGGGGCATTTTAAGCGTCTTACTGCTTATAAGAAGAGCCCTCCTCTATTTTGGCTGCTTGGTTATTTATGCTATAATATGGAATAGAAAGAAGGTCTCTATATGCCAGAAGATGAACTTATCTTTGACGCTCTAAATCATCAACCCTATCGCCTTACCGAAGGGGTCTTTTTATCGGAAATTGATCACCGCTTAAAAAATTTATTGAAACGTGACCATCCACATTTAGAGGATACGGCTTTTATCAGTAATAAAGATTTGCTGCATTATCGGCTCCTCTTTCTCAACCAGACTATCGAGCGGGCACAGGTTAAGAATGATTACATTCGTGAGACAGTCTACGATGTGACTAAAAATAAAGATTATGAAACCTTGGATGTTCAGGAAGTGTTGGATCGTAAGGTTACATTCGGTCAGAGAATAGCTGACGATGTCGCACGTTTTGGCGGTTCCTGGACCTTTATTATCAGTTTTATTCTCTTTATGGGGATTTGGATGGCTCTGAACATTTACAAGCCCTTAGGTATTCAATTTGATGCCTACCCCTTTATTTTATTAAATCTGGCCTTATCTACTTTGGCAGCTATTCAGGCTCCTTTGATTATGATGAGTCAGAATCGAGCATCTGACTATGACCGCCTGCAAGCCAAGAACGACTTTAATGTTAATAAGAAATCAGAAGAGGGGATCCGTCTTTTACACACTAAGCTGGATCACCTTGTCCAGCAGGACCAATCTGATTTGCTAGAGGTGCAAAAACTGCAGACAGAGATGCTAGCTTCCATAACTCAGCAGCTAGATGATTTACAAGCAACCAGCTATGAGCTGAAAGACCAGCTGGAGAGGAGTAAAAATGATGACGAATCCTATTAATCTTGTTATAGTAACCGGCATGAGCGGTGCAGGAAAGACCGTTGCTATCCAATCGTTTGAAGATATGGGCTACTTTACGATTGACAATATGCCTCCGGCTTTAGTACCTAAATTTATGGAGCTTGTAAGCCAAAGTGAAGAAAATGACAAGGTAGCTCTTGTTGTTGACATGCGCAGCCGCTTGTTTTTTAAGGAACTTAATTCAATTTTAGATGACTTGGATAAAAATCAGAATATCCAGTTTAAAATTCTTTTTTTGGACGCTACAGATGGCGAGCTGGTTGCTCGCTACAAAGAAACCCGCCGCAGCCATCCCCTTGCAGCCGCTGGTCGGGTAATGGATGGGATTAAGCTGGAAAGGGAACTCTTGGCTCCTTTAAAAAGCATGAGTCAAAATGTCGTGGACACGACAGAGTTGACACCGCGTCAGCTACGTAGAACAATTGCTGAGCAGTTCTCCTCAGAGAATGATGCGGCTCCTTTTCGAATTGAGGTCATGAGTTTTGGTTTTAAATATGGTTTACCTCTTGATGCTGACCTAGTCTTTGATGTTCGTTTCTTACCGAATCCTTATTATATTCCTGAACTGCGCAATCATACTGGTTTAGATCAGGAAGTGGTTTCTTATGTGATGAGCCATGATGAATCTGAGAACTTCTATCGTCACTTGTTGGCCCTTATCAATCCGATTTTACCGGGCTATCAGAAAGAGGGAAAATCTGTTTTGACGATTGCCATCGGTTGTACAGGCGGTCAACATCGCAGTGTGGCTTTTTCCCATCGACTAGCTGAAGAGTTGAAGAAAGGTTGGACAGTTAATGAAAGTCATCGTGATAAGGATCGGCGCAAGGAAACGGTGAATCGCTCATGAGAAAACCCAAGATAACCGTTATTGGCGGTGGGACCGGGATTCCTGTTCTGCTCAAAAGTCTTAGACATGAAAATGTTGATATTACCGCTATTGTAACAGTGGCAGATGATGGCGGTTCCTCAGGTGAATTACGTTCTGCTATGCAACTAACACCACCGGGGGATCTGCGCAATGTCCTAGTCGCTATGAGTGACATGCCTAAATTTTATGAGAAAATTTTCCAGTATCGTTTTAATGACGATGATGGTGCGCTTTCCGGTCACCCTTTGGGCAATTTAATCATTGCAGGTATTTCTGAAATGCAGGGTTCAACTTACCATGCTATGCAAATTCTCAGTAAATTCTTCCATACGACAGGGAAAATCTACCCAGCCAGTGAGGATGCTTTAACCCTTCATGCTGTCTTTCAAGATGGCCATGAAGTTGTAGGAGAGTCCAGCATTGCGGACTATGATGGTATGATAGATCATGTTTTTGTGACTAATACTTACAATGCTAAGCAACCCAGGGCCAGCCGTAAGGTGGTTGAAACCATTTTGGACAGTGACATGATTGTCCTAGGACCGGGGTCGCTTTTTACCTCAATCTTGCCCAACCTTGTTATCCCTGAGATTAGGGAGGCGCTTCTTGAAACTCCGGCTGAAGTTGCTTATGTCTGCAATATCATGACCCAGTACGGAGAAACTGAACGCTTTACAGATGCGGATCATGTAGCTGTACTCAATCGACATCTAGGTGCTGATGTTATTGATACTGTTCTTGTCAATGTTGAGCCGGTGCCAAAAGATTATATGGATACCAATAAATTTGATGAGTATTTGGTACAGGTAGAACATGATTTTGTTGGTTTGCAAAAATTAGTTAAGCGGGTCATTTCTTCTAACTTCCTGCGATTAGAAAATGGCGGAGCCTTCCACCATGGTGAGTTAGTCGTGGAGGAACTGATGCGCTTGACAAAAAGGAGAAAACGATGAGTTTTACGACTCAAGTTAAAGAAGAAGTGCTAGCCTTAAGAGATACTGATCGCAGTCAGTTATCTGCAATCATTAAGATGTCAGGAAGTTTGGGACTGACAGGCAAGGGACTGACGCTGTCAATTCTAACAGAGAATGCAAAGATTGCCCGTCATATTTACTCCTTATTGGAAAGTCTCTACGCCAGTCAACCCGATATTCGCTACCATCAAAAGACTAATCTAAAGAAAAACCGGGTTTATACCGTTTTTGTAGATCAAGATGTCGAAACAATTCTCTCCGACCTTCAGCTAGCAGATTCTTTTTTTGGGATTGAAACTGGTATTGAGCAGCGTGTGCTGGAAAACGATGAGGCAGGGCGAATCTATCTTCGCGGTGCTTTCCTAGCTAGCGGCTCTATTCGTGATCCGGAGTCGGGAAAGTATCAGCTGGAAATTTTTTCTGTTTATCAGGATCATGCTGAAGATTTGGCTCAATTGATGCGCAAATTTATGTTAGATGCTAAGGTGATTGATCATAAAAACGGTTCGGTGACCTACCTACAAAAAGCCGAGGATATCATGGATTTCTTACTTGTCATCGGTGCAGTGGCTGCTAAGGCTACTTTCGAAGAAGTAAAAGTCATGCGTGAAGCACGCAATGATCTCAACCGCACGACTAATGCAGAAACAGCTAATATCACCCGAACGGTCACAGCTAGCATGAAAACCATCAATAATATTATCAAAATTATGGATACTGCTGGCTTAGATATCCTACCAGCAGAATTACAACAAGTTGCCCAAATTCGTGTCGATCACCCAGAGTATTCTATCCAACAAATTGCTGATAATTTAGAGTTCCCCCTAACTAAAAGTGGCGTCAATCACCGTTTGCGAAAAATTAATAAAATCGCGGATGAACTTTAGTGCATAAGCTTAAGTAAGGCTCAATATAGATTCGCTCTTTTTCCATTACTTGCTAAGTATATCAAGGAAAGCAAATAAAAATATTTTCTACATCGGTAGTCAAAAAAGACTATCGGTTTATTTTTAATTTTCTTAAATTGTCAAATTAAGTTGGACAGTTTCACCTGACTCAGAAAAACATGATAAGGGGTTTGATAATTTAAAGATTTTCTAGGAATTCTATTTCTCTTATCAGCTATAGCTGATAAGGTGTT
>NZ_JBZFUL010000008.1:0-94577 GCF_058314515.1 Streptococcus sp. ELY_137 | reverse complement strand
CCAGGATCAAACTCTCATTAAAGTTAATCTAACTCAGTCATTTCTGACTTATTTTCGTATTTTTGACAGGTTAATTCCTTAACCCGCACGCTTGGTTTCTTGTCTATTCAGTTCTCAAAGGTCTTTCCTGCCGTTAAAAGCAACTCTTATAGTCTACTACTTTTTTAATCACTTGTCAACACTTTTGTCATCTTTTTGTGATGTTTCTTGCATTGCTTTCATCAGCTTTATTAGTGTATCAAAGTCAACATATACTGTCAATACTATATCGTAAAAAAACTCTGGATAATCCAGAGTTTTTAATTTATTTTGCTTCAATCAGCCCATAGTCTCCATCTTCACGCCGATAGATAACATTAGTTGTCCCATCATCGGCATCCGTGTAGATGAAGAAATCATGGCCAAGTAAATCCATTTGTAAAATTGCTTCTTCAGCGTCCATCGGTTTTAAATCAATATTTTTGGTACGTACAATCTTTGCTTCTGGTACTTCTTCTGCTTTTTCAGCTGAAAACTCTGCCGAAAAAACTTCCCCTGTTGCAACTTTTTCACGATGCTTTTTAGCGATCTTTGTTTTATTTTTACGAATTTGTCGTTCAATTTTATCTGACACTAAATCAATTGAACCATAGAGATCCTGCGATACATCTTCTGCACGCAAAGTAATGGAACCTACAGGAATTGTTACTTCTACTTTAGCTGTTTTTTCACGATAAACTTTCAAGTTAATTTTTGCATTTAATTCTTGAGTTTGGTTAAAGTATTTTTCAATTTTAGCTAATTTTGACTCTACATAAGTACGGATAGCTTCTGTGACTTCAATATTTTCACCACGGATACTAAATTTAATCATAGACTACCTCTTTCTTGCGTTAAAACGCTTTCTTCTATTTCATTTTACTATATTTGAAATATTTTGCAAGGTTTTTTAGCGTGCTAATGAAAAGCTTTTAATAGTTTTCACACCCTTTTCACTTAATGCTTCCTTGGCTAGCATTAGTGTTTTTCCGGTAGTATATATATCATCCACCAATAAAATATTTTGAGGCAGTTTGCTCTGTCCCTTGAGAGCAAAAAATTGCGGTGTCTGCAATCTTTCCTTCCGTGACTTTTCAGATTGTCTGGCCCTTTTATTTTCGGTTATCAAAAGTAAATCTTTGTAAGGCAAATTTGCCGCGTCCAACAACCCTTGTACCTGATTAAACCGCCTTTCCTTATAACTCATTTGACTCAGAGGAATTGGCACAAAAATATAGTTTCGATACTTAGCCAATCTTGATCTAAGAATCTCCGAAAAAACCTTTCTTAATAAATAGTCTCCCTGAAATTTATAAGAAGAAAAATAATCTTTCATAGCTTGATTGTATGTAAAAACGGCCTCGTGGCTGACCTGTTTCCCTAAATTTTGCCAATACTGACAGTCTTGACAAATACTATTTTCTCCTGCTTTCCAACATAGCGGACAGTGACAAGAACTGATTTGTTCAAAGCTAGACCAACAAGCCGTACAAAGCCAACTTTTTTCATTTGGTAGTAAAAGTAAATCTGTAAATTTTCTTTTTTCCACCGCATTGTTGCCACATATTAGGCAAAGCATCAGAAGTCACCCCTCTTGTTCATTTTTTTGATTTCTACTATGGATTTTTTCATATGTTTACTGACACCATCATGATAGAAGACTAATTCACCTGTTGGACGTTCCTTACTTCTACCAACGCGTCCACTCATTTGGATAAGAGAAGAGCTCGTATAAAGTCGATGATTTGCCTTTAGAATAAAGACATCCACCTCTGGAAAAGTAACTCCCCTTTCTAAAATGGTTGTGGCTACCAATATCCTTATGTCTCCATCGCGAAAAGCTTGTACCTGCTTGAGCCGATCGGTTGTTTGACTAGATACAAAGCCGATATTTTCTTTGGGAAAATAGTGTTTAAGCAATTTGGAAACCAGCTCTCCTTCTTGGATAGTGGGATAAAATATCAGGAGCGGATAATAACTTTGTCTTTGCTTTCTAATGTTGGCAAGAAGTTTTTGAGGTAATCGATTTTTAGTCAGCATTTTTTCCAATTCTGACAACCAAACTAATTTAGGAACGACTAAAGGATGAGCGTGAAAGCGTCGACTTAGTTGTAATTTTTTCAATCTCTTTTTCCTGACTTGTTTCTCCAGATTATTTGTCGCCGTCGCAGTTAAAAAAATTCTTGAGCCATTTGATTTCAAGGCATTCGTCACAGCTTGATAAAGAATTGGATTATCAACGTAAGGAAAAGCATCAACTTCATCAATGATAATTAAATCAAAGGCTTGGTAAAATCTAAAAAGCTGGTGGATCGTTGAAATAAGGAGGGGAGCTCTTTTGTAAGGGGCAGAATCCATGTGGAGCAAGGTAATAGGACAGGAAAAATCTCGGCTAAAGCGCTGATAGAGCTCTTGACAGACATCAATTCTAGGACTGACAAGTGCAACTCCCTGCCCTTGACTTAGGGCCGTAGCAACTACTTGATAAATCATCTCTGTTTTGCCTGATCCTGTAACAGCATGAACCCAGACATTTTCTTTTTTACCAAAAGCAATTACTAGGTTGTCAGAGATTTCTTTTTGCTGAGGAGTCAGTTGACCTTGCCACTCTAGATAGTTTCTTATTGGAAAATCGTTTTGGGGAAAATAACATATTTGATCATTAGTCGTTATACGTCCAAAAACCAAACAGTTACGGCAATAATAAGAATTATCCGGCAGTCGCCAAGCTCTGTGCAAGCGACTTTGACAGCGGCGGCAATAATATTTCCCTGCCTTTTGGTAAGTAGCTGGAATACTGGTTGCTTCTTGCTTTATATCAGCAGGCAGCTGATAACCTAAAAATTGGCGGCCATAGTAATTTTTTAAATACTTCATTTATTTATCTATTCGCAGTTTCAATGAAATATGGTAGAATTTTTTTATGAATTATAAAACTATTGCTAGGGATAATATTATTGAAGATGTCATAAAAAAATCACGCTTTATCTGCCACGTTAAACGTGTCACCAGTGAGAGCGAAGCTAGAGATTATATCGCCCAAATTAAAAGAAAACACTATAAAGCCAGCCATTCTTGCTCAGCAATGATTCTTGGCGAAAAATCTGACATAAAACGATCAAGTGATGATGGTGAACCTAGCAGAACTGCTGGTATACCCATGCTAGGGGTCTTAGAAAAACAAGAGTTGACTAATATTGTTGCCGTTGTTACTCGTTATTTTGGCGGTATTAAACTGGGGGCTGGTGGACTGATTAGAGCTTATGCCGGAATTGTTGCTCATACGATTTCTGAGACTGGGCTAGTCCAAATTAAAGAACAAGAAGGGCTGCAACTTGAATTAAGCTATCCACAGTACCAGACTTTCGCTAATTTCTTAGCTGCTGAAGGTTTACAAGAATTTCATACAAGTTTTTCTGATAAGGTAGAAACCGTACTCTACGTTGACCCTGAAGATCTGGCAGACTGCCTCGCTCATTTGCGGGAATTTTATAGTGGTAAGGTAATCGCTAACAGAGCTGGCAGACAAGTGGTAGAAGTTCCTATAAGTTGATAATGATTGCCTATCAACTTATAAACAATTTGTATTTTACAGATAAACGCTGGAAGTCTATACTAGCCATATACTAAACTTAATGATTTTTAGAGGTGGATTTATGGTAGCAATTTACAACAACATTACTGAGTTGATCGGACGCACCCCGATTCTTAAGTTAAATAATAGTGTACCAGAAGGAGCGGCCGATGTTTATGTAAAGCTGGAATCTTTTAACCCAGGCTCTTCTGTAAAGGATAGAATTGCTCTGGCTATGATTGAAGATGCCGAGCAGCAAGGACTTATCAAGCCTGGTGATACCATCATTGAGCCGACTAGTGGCAATACCGGTATTGGTTTAGCTTGGGTAGGAGCAGCCAAGGGTTATAAAGTTATTATCACTATGCCTGAAACTATGAGCGTTGAGCGTCGGAAAATTATTCAGGCTTATGGCGCTAAGTTGGTCCTGACCCCTGGCAGTCAAGGAATGAAGGGAGCTATTAGCAAGGCACAAGAGATTGCGCAGGAAATTGGCGGTTGGGTTCCCCTTCAATTCAATAATCCAGCTAATCCCGCTATTCATGAGAAAACAACTGGAGCTGAAATTATTGAAGCTTTTCCAGATGGACTAGACGCTTTTGTAGCTGGTGTCGGAACAGGCGGAACAATCTCTGGTGTTTCTCATGCACTTAAAAAGCGCAATCCCAGCATAAAAATCTACGCAGTAGAAGCCGATGAATCTGCGGTCCTATCCGGTGATAAGCCAGGTCCTCACAAGATTCAGGGGATTTCGGCTGGTTTTATTCCGGAAACTTTAGACACTAATGCTTACGACGAAATTGTTCGTGTGAAGTCCGATGATGCGATTGCTACTGGACGTATTATTGGCGGACAAGAAGGTTTCTTAGCTGGCATTTCTTCTTCTGCCGCTATTTACGCTGCTATTCAGATTGCTAAAGAATTGGGAGCCGGTCAAAAGGTTTTGGCTCTCCTGCCTGATAATGGAGAACGCTACTTATCAACAAGTCTATATGATTTTGATTAAACCATTGATAAGTAAGAACATCAACATTAACGATTATAATTAGGAGCCGGACACATTCTGGCTCCTAATTTTTTAGAGCTCATTGTCAACTGTAGTGGGTGAAATCCCCACTAGGAGTTTATAGAGCCTTTTTAGGCACCTGATTTCCGTAACCCTGCTTGCGATTGGACTGGAAATAAGCGGTACCGCTCCTCATAAATGTCATTATAAAAAAGCGCAGAACAACAATACACATGTACTGAGTACCACGCTTTTTAGCTATTTACTTTAAATACTCTAGCCCTTCTTTAACCCATTGCTCCATATTATCTGCCAACGGCTTGAAACCAATTTTATAGTGACTGTTTGAGAAACGGTGCCGATGGGAAAAGTGGTGCCTTTCTTCCTCCAAGGTTCGCATAGAAAGACTGGCTTTGTGGCTAAATTCATCATAATCAAGAACTTGAACTAAGACTTCTTGCCCCTGTTTGAGGACTTGGTAGATGTTTTCAATAAAGCCTGTCTTTATTTCAGAAATATGAATCAATCCTGCTGTTCCATTTTCTAAATTGACAAAAGCACCGTAGGGCTTAATGCCTGTGACAGTTCCTTTATACTTTTCTCCAATTTTCATTCGTCAAAAACCTCAACCGTTTCGATGACAACATCTTCAAGGGGCCTGTCTTGGGCTCCTGTTTCGACTGCAGCAATCTCATCCAAGACTGCAAACGACGCCTTATCTGCTAACTGACCAAAGACAGTGTGACGACGATCCAAATGAGGAGTCCCTCCAGTTACGTAAGCTTCAGCAATCTTTTCTGGCCAGCCACCCTGCTGTAATTCTTGAGTCGAATAAGGAAAATTCTTATTTTGAACAATAAAGAACTGACTTCCGTTCGTGTTAGGACCTGCGTTGGCCATGGAAAGAGCACCGCGTAAGTTGTAAAGTTCTTCGGAAAATTCATCTTCAAAACGATCGCCATAAATGGATTCACCACCCATACCGGTACCAGTCGGATCACCACCTTGGATCATAAAATCTGGGATAATGCGATGAAAAATAATGCCATCATAATAGCCTTTTTTAGCTAAAGCGATAAAGTTGGCTACCGTTTTAGGGGCCTGTTCTGGAAATAGCTGTAAAACCAAATCACCATGATTGGTTTTTATCGTGGCGACTGGTCCTTCAACATTTTCTAAATCCAATTGTGGAAAGTATAATTCTTTTTCTACCAAACCTAACTCCTCTAAGGCATATAAAATACCATCTTCCTCTACATTTTTTGTTACAAAATCTGCCTTTTCTTTTAATTCAGGGACGGCATTTCCCATTGCTACTTTAAGCCCGGCGTAATCAAAAATTTCCATATCATTAGGACCATCGCCAAAAATTAGTAAATTTTCAGGAGTGAGTTCCAGTTTTTCCATAATATGAGCGACACCGGAGGCCTTTGATGTATTATAAAGAACAACATCTGATGAATGAGGGTGCCAAGGTACTAAGCGCAACTTCTCAGCAAGTTCATCAGGCAAAATCAAATCAGAGTTTCTATCTGCAAATGTCCACATATGATAAACATCATTATAACGGTAAAAATTAGGATCTACACGACAGCTTCCATAAACAGGGACTATCGCTTGCTCAATGAGTTCAGAACGTTCTGACACAATTGCTTCATTTCTACCAGCAAAACCGTAGGCGATTCCTTGTTTCTTCGCCCAAGTCACGTAGGCTTCCTTCAGCTCTTCCGGCATAGGATTGTCATGGATAATCCTTTCTTTGTTATCAAGAACGTAGGCGCCATTGATAGTGACAAAGAAATCAGGATTGAGATCTCTGATTTCGGGCACCACACCATACATAGCACGGCCAGAAGCGATACCTGTTATAATTCCTTTATCCTTTAGTCTGCGAAAAACCTTTGCAACAGAGGGCGGCATATAGCCTGTCTCTTTAATCCTTAGTGTATCATCAATATCAAAGAAAACTGCCTTGATTTTTTTCGCACGATACTTTGTTTTAGTATCCATACCTCATCATAGTCTTTCTATTTTTTATTTGAATTAACAGCCACTGGCTGCCTTAGCATTCAGCTAATTTACTGATCACCTTGATATTATTATAGCATTATTGTTCATCCTGCGGAACAAGGTTGTGTTGAAAAGCGTAAACAACAGCCTGAGTGCGGTCTTCGACATTTAACTTGGATAAGATGTTAGAAACATGTGTTTTGACTGTTTTAAGCGAAATAAAGAGCTCGTCAGCGATAGTCTGATTATCATATCCTTTTGCTAAAAGGCTCAGAACATCGCGTTCACGTGCTGTCAAGTCATCATGTAAATCCGGATGCTGGTCATGGTACTTGATCTTTTTGTCAACCTCAGTTTCAATCGCAACATCCCCTTGTGCGACTTTACGGATACTATTAAGGATTTCGGCTGCGCTGGAAGTCTTAAGCATATAGCCTTTGGCACCTGCTTCAATAACTGGATAAATTTTTTCATTATCCAAATAAGAGGTCAAAACCAAGATTTTAGCCTGCTTCCATTCTTTTAAAATGGCTAATGTTGCCTCTACTCCATCCATCTCAGGCATGACTAAATCCATAACCACGACATCAGGACGTAGAGCTAAAGCCATTTCAACGCCAGTACGACCGTTATCAGCTTCACCTATTACTTCGATATCTGGCTGCATGTTAAAAAAACTTTTCAGACCTAAGCGAACCATTTCATGATCATCTACTAGAATAATTTTAGTTTTCTCTGTCATTTTCGTCCTCATCTTTCTTTTCTTCATCATAATCATCTAAAATTGGCAAACGAATATCCATCGAAACCCCCTTGCCTTTACTGCTAAGCATATTGACCGTCCCAGCTAAATCATCAACCCTGTCTTGAATATTTTTAAGACCATAGCTCAGCTCTCGGCTAGCATCCATATCAAATCCCTGTCCATCATCAATCATTTTGAACTGGACCTCATTATCCACCTGATAGAGATAGACTTCCAAGCGGCTGGCGTGAGCGTGCTTGAGGGTATTAGAAATAAATTCTTGGGCGATTCTAAAGAGATTATCCTCTATGATTTTGGGTAATTGTACTACATCCTTCTTAAAGACAACTTCGATATTGCTTTTATCGCGCAGTTCCTTTAGAAGCATAGAGATTCCTTCCGCTAAAGTGCGATCTTGAAGCTCTGTCGGCCGCAAATGCAAGAGCATAATTCGCAAATCATTCTGAGCACTAATCAGAGTTTGTTCTATTAAAGTTAGTTGTTCTTGCAGCTGCTTAGCATCCAAATGCTCCAAATTCTGGGCTACGCCTGATAGCATCATAGAGGAGGCAAAAAGCTCCTGACTAACAGTATCGTGCAAATCACGAGCAATTCGTTTGCGCTCCTGAGTTACAATAGCTCGGCTGTTAGAAATGTAGGCGTTCTCTGTTTTTTGCAAATTGGCTGTAACTCGGCCCATCTTTTTAGACAGGCGTTCAAGATTCTTTCCTACTTCAGTCTCAGCCTGCTTACCGACAGGCTGATTATTGATAATGCGTCGCAAGCTCTGATTAATATGGCGCTTACTGTTGTCATCAACGACCAGCCAGACTAAAATCAAGAGAAAGCTGACTGAAAACATCAAGAGAATAACAGAAAAAAGAAACTGCTCTAAGACAATCGGATTGGCAAAAACAGCTCGAGTATCGAGATTTAAGCTGTCAAAAATGATAAAGATGATGAATCCAACAGTGACACTAACATATAAAAAGATTAGCAGGAAATCGTTACGTTTCATGAGCGCACCACCTCAACAGAACCTGCAAAAATATTGATAACAACCTTAACTGAGCGCAAAAGTTCCTTATCATCTTCTTGCTTTAATTTGATCGACTGATTGCGCAAGTCATACTCAGGAAATCCTAGATAAGAGACACTGGCATAGATGGCGCTGACATCTAGTTTAACAGCCACATCTCGAGGAACTAGAATTTTAGTAGGGCCGTAGATTTTCCGAATAATAACGACATTATCACGACCCGATACAATGACCTTGGTCAAATCAATGGTATCAGAACCACTAACTCTGATGACATTGATATCATCGAAGGTATAAAAATCCTGACTGATATGACGGCTGGCCCCTAACCATTGGTTGGGAAGCGGCGTTACAGATAAGTTATCCTTTTCAAACTCTAATACGGCATATTGGTTGCGATGCTTGACCTCAGAAAAATGGTTAATGACAGTGTAAGCAACAGCTAATAATACTGCTGCAATGATATATGGATTGAGCATAAATACTAAAAAGAGAAAGAGGGAGCTGACTGTCAGCAAAAAACTGCCACGGTTATCCTTATTATAAAAGAAGAGAACCAATAGAGTCAGTGCTAAAATTAAAATAAAAGCAGTCAAACTATCCGACAAGATGGTCACTAATGCCATTGTTAGTAGGCAGGCCTCGACTAACAAGAAAAATTGAAATTTTTTCATGGTTTCCTTTTGAGAACCCTCCTTTTGGGAGCAAAAGAGGTCTAATTTTCATTTACCTGCTCATTGTATCAAAAATCCCTTGAAATTTCAGCTGCCTTGGCCTTAGCAGTGAATAAGATAGGCCTTAGGACCTAAGAAGGACAAGATATAAAGCAAAGAAATATCCATCCTATTCCTATTTCAAACACATCCGACTCTTAATACTGGAAGACTTTAAACATCAATTATAACCATTCTTTTAACGGATAATAGCTTGCTAGCAAGATGAAGCGAGAGTGAGCCCCAAAAAAGGATTGAAGCGGCGCTTCAATCCCTTAATATTTATTATTCCTCAGAGCTCTGATCAGCCGTTCCGCTGTCAGAACTACTGTCCGGTTGCTCGGAGCTCGATGTAGAAGAGCTTGACGAACTCGACTCAGAACTTGAGCTTGAATCAGAATCTTGACTGTACCATTCAGAAGTTGAGCTTGAGCCATAGACAGCTACCGTAAATTCAATTTTGTCTTTACCAGAAGGATCGAACTCAGAACCCTCTGTAGGTGTCTGTTCGATAATCGTCCCTTCAGTATAGTAGGCAGTTTCATATTCGGTAATTTCAATCTGTGACTTGGAGACGCCATAGCGTTTGGCTAAATCATCAATGGCATCCTCGTAGTTTTCACCAGTGTAGTCCTTCATTTTGAAACTGCCCTTACCGGTAGATACATAGATATTAACTTTTTGCCCCTCTTTTTTAGATGTCCCAGCTTCAGGTCCAGTTCGAATGACCTGTCCCTCATCTACCGAATCACTTTCCGATTTGATGACCTCTCCGACTTCAAGTCCGGCATCCTCAATAGTTCTCCTAGCTGTAGCTAAGTCCTGTCCAGAAACGTCCGGCACTGTAATCGTAGATGGGTGACGTAGCATGAGAAAGGCAACAATAACAATAATAGCTAATAAAAGTGCAACAGCGATCTTGCCGAACACACCCGCCTTATGCTTACGCTTAGGTTTAACTTTCTTAGGAGCTTCAGGCTGGGCGGTTACTTCCTGTTTTTTGGTTTTATCTGTCGCTTTCAAAAGTTGTTCCGCAGAAGCGTTGGCGGTGCTGCTGTCGATTTTTGGTAATGTCTTAGTATCCGCTACATCCGAAAAAATTAACTTGGCTTCACGACTGCGATTATAGCTCAAACTAGACATGAGATCACGACTCATTTCATAGGTTGATTTATAGCGGTCATCAAGACGTTTAGCCGTTGCTTTTATAACAACATTTTCCAAGGCCTGGGGAACATCTGGGTTAATTTCCAGAATAGACGGCAAGGGTTTCTGAAAATGCTGAAGGGCAATAGTAACAGCACTGTCACCATCATAAGGAATATGCCCTGTCAGCATTTCAAACAGCATGATCCCCATAGCGTAGATATCAGATTGAACTGTCGCTTTAGAACCACGCGCTTGCTCGGGGGATAGATAATGAACACTTCCCAACATGGAATTGGTCTGAGTCAAGCTGGTCTCCGCAAAGGCTACCGCTATTCCAAAATCTGTAACCTTAACTGTTCCATCCTTAGTAAGGAGGATGTTTTGTGGTTTTAGATCGCGGTGGATAATTCCTTTTTCGTGCGCTAATGTCATGGCTGACAGTACTTCTTCCATGATACGCACGACTTCGCTATTGGATAAAGGGGCATTATCTTGAATATAGTGTTTTAGGTCTGAACCATCCACATACTCCATTACAAGGAACTGCTGGCCATCTTCTTCACCGATGTCCCTGATTGAAACGATATTAGTATGGCTGAGCTCTGCCATGGCTCTGGCTTCCCGCTGAAAACGGGTAACCGCAACCTGATCGGTTTGATAGTTGGTTCGAAGTACCTTGATGGCTACTTCTTCTCCCTCTAAAATCAAATCATTAGCCAGATATACATCCGCCATACCGCCTCGTCCTATGGACTTAAGAATACGATAGCGACCAGCAAATAGTTTGCCAATCTGAATCATGATGCTGCCTCACCTTCTACGTGTAGCAGTCCCACGGTAATATTATCTAGGCCACCAGCTTTATTAGCTTCGGCGACAAGCTGCTCAGCTTTGTCAGAAAGATTCCCATCATCAGCCAACAGGATATTAACGATGGTTTCACTAGAAATCATATTAGTCAGACCATCGCTATTCATCAGGATGAAATCGCCAGCTTCCAGCTGTTGTACACCCAAGTCTAACTCAATTGGGCTTTGTTGACCAATTGATTGCGTGATGATATTGCGCTGGGGATGGGTAGCCGCTTCCTCTTCGGTAATCTGACCAGCTCTCAGCAATTCATTGACTAAGGAATGATCCGTTGTCAATTGTTGGTACTGGCCATTTCTGATAAGACCGATACGAGAATCCCCCAGATGGGCGTATAGGGCAGCATTATCAACAACAGCGACAGCCTCAATAGTTGTTCCCATGCTGCGGTACGATTCCTCTTTGCCCAGCTCGTGAATCTTTTTATTTTCCTTTTCAATGATATCAATCATCCAGTCACGGATTTGGCTAAGATCGGTGAAGTCTAACGCTTCCCACGCCTTACCTAAATCGGTTACCGTCAACTCGCTCGCGATATTACCAGCACGATGTCCTCCCATACCGTCCGCTAAGATGATAAGGGGAATATCTGCCTGATTGTAATATTGATTGATGAAATCCTGATTATCAGAACGTTTCTGTCCGATATCAGTCCGTAAAGCAATTTCCATGAATTGTTTAACTGTCCTTTCACGCTAATACATACGCTTCACTTGAGCAATAAAGAATCCATCGGTCTGATGGCTCTCAGGAGTAATGCACATAAAACCATCCTCCACAATATCTGTCTGCTCATGTTCCAGTTTTACCTGTTCAAAATTAGGATGGGTATCTAAGAAAGCTCGAATAACTTCTTGATTTTCTTCCTGAAAAATAGTGCAGGTACTGTAGGTTATTATACCATTTTTACGCAGGGTTTGACAAACACTGTCTAAGATCTCTAGCTGTATGGTTTGCAGCTGTTCAAAGTCCTGAATGTCCTTATTATATTTGATGTCGGGTTTACGCCGGATCAAACCGATTCCCGAACAGGGGGCATCAACCAAAATTTTGTCAAAACTATCAGGAGCAAACTGCTGGTGGACTAAACGGGCATCCAGTCTTTGCGTATCAATTTTATCAGCTAGGCGGAGACGCCGAGCATTCTCTTTCACCAAATCTAATTTATGATCATAGAGATCTAAGGCAGTGATGTGTCCTGTCGTTAAGTAGGCTGCCATATGGGTAGTCTTTCCGCCGGGAGCAGCACAAGCATCAAGAATTTCTTCTGTCCCTTGAATTTTTAAGGTTGGTGCAACCAGCTGACTGGATTCGTCTTGAATGGTGATATCCCCGTTTTTAAAATAATCTGTTCCTGCAAAGTAGCCCGACTCTTTTACCAGGCCAACTGGAGATAACTTAGAGATGTTAGCACCTGTTGAAACCCTAATTTCGTCGAATTTCAGCGGATTCGTCACTCGAACGCTGGCTTTATTACGAATAAAAAGACTTTGGAAGATTTTTCTTGCACGTTTCTCACCATATTGGTCAATTATTTTTTTAACCAGCCAGACAGGTAGGGAATATTCAATCGAATAGCGCTTATTCTTACGCTTAATATCTGCTGGTTTTGGCAAGGAATCTTGCGATAATTTACGCAAGACAGCATTAACCAGCTTATCTGCCCCCTTATGGCTACGTTTCTTAGCTAATTTTACTGCCTCATTCACGATAGCATGCCGAGGCAGCCTATCTAAATAGAGCAACTGGTAAAGACTAAGCATAAGTAGAATATAAACCCATGACTCCAGCTTGTTTCGATCATCAACAACATGAGCCAAATGCCATTCCAATGTAATCTTTCGTGCAACTGTCCCGTAGACAATCTCAGTAGCCAATCCCTTGTCTTGATCGGATAAAGGTGTAGATGACAGCACCCTGTTGAGGGCGACATTGGAATAGGCTCCCTGATTGAACACCTCCTCCAATACCTGCAAAGCAGCGCTGCGGGCTGTCCCTCGAAACTTAGTCACCAAAATAATCACCTACTTCAAGCTGACGTCCAACACCATTAAGAAAATCCCTTACAGACATTTTAGGTTTACCAGCTGGTTGAACTGTTTTGAGCGACAGAGCCCCCTGACCAGCGGCGACCACCAAAGTCTTTTTGGTTTTTTCAATAATTTCTCCTGGCTGCCCTTGACCAGTTACCGATTGAGCTTCGTGGATTTTAAAACGCTGACCCTTGAGCAAGGTATGGGCAATCGGCCAAGGATACATACCACGCACTTGGTTAAAAAGCATCCGAGAAGACTTAGTCCAATCCAGCCGTTCTTCCTCAGGCTGAATATTGGGGGAAAAAGTTACCTGAGTGTTATCTTGAGGTTGAGGTTTAATTGTACCATTCAGGTAATTCGGTAAGGTCTCCAACAATAAATCGCGCCCTAGCACGGCTAACTTATCAAAGAGGGTTCCTACATTATCACGATCTGTAATAGGCAGGCTGTCCTGACTAATCATATCGCCAGCATCCATCTCCTTAACCATTTCCATGATGGTTACACCCGCTCTCTCATCACCGTTAATAAGGGCATAGTGGATAGGGGCGCCGCCGCGATACTTAGGCAAAAGAGACGCATGAACGTTAACCGCAAAGCCAACCTTATCTAGGAGCTTGGTCGGCAAAAATTGACCGAAAGCGGCCGTCACAATTCCATCGGCACCAAGATCCATCAGCTGCTCCAATTCCTTTGATCCTGACAACTTTTCAGGCTGATAAATAGGTAAACCATAGGCTAAAGCAACCTCTTTGACTGGTGTCAAATGGATTTCTTTTTTACGGCCGACAGCTCGATCAGGCTGAGTTACAACTGCTAAAATCTCGTAATTTTCACTGGCTAATAAGCCTTTGAGGACTGTCGCCGAAAAGTCGGGGGTTCCCATAAAAATTATTTTTGTCATCTATTTACCACGATTGCTCAAAACTCAGAGCAATCTTTCCTTTACTTAAATTTCACAACAAGCTTCCAGTCTTAGACAAAACTTTGCGGCTCATGATCAATGATCAGACGTAAATCCTTATTGTCTTTTTCTTGCGTCAAATCTAAAATCTGATTAAGCACCGTTTCTAATCTGTCTTCAAACCGATACTTGATAATAATTTGATAATGATAGAGGTTGTGGGTACGAGCAATAGGCTTAGGTGTTGGCCCCAAGATTTTTATCTTGTTGCTCAGCTGCTTCTTAAGCAGGTTAACAACTTCAAAGGACTTCTGGATAACCTTCTCTTCATTTTTATGAGACAGGGTTAAACCGACAGTATAGTAATAAGGCGGATAGGCTAATTGCCTGCGAACTGCCATTTCATAGGTATAAAAGGCTTCATAATCCTGTTGTTGAGCCAGCTGAATAGCGTAATTATTAGGATTATAGGTTTGAATCAGGACTTCGCCAGCTTTTTCCGCCCGACCAGCTCGTCCCGCTACTTGGGTCAGGAGCTGAAAGGTTCTTTCAGCTGAACGAAAATCTGGAAGATTCAAGGACGTATCTGCATTGAGTACTCCCACTAGGGTAACATTAGGAAAATCTAGCCCCTTGGCGATCATTTGGGTTCCCAGCAAAATATCTGCCTCCCCTCGACCAAAAGACTCTAAAATCTTTTCATGCGCACCTTTTTTCCTAGTTGTATCGACATCCATGCGAATAATACGGGCTTCTGGTAGTATTTCCTGAAGCTCGTCGAAGGCTTTCTGCGTACCTGTTCCATAGTAACGAATGCTGGAGCTGCTGCAATTTGGACAGGTGTGAGGGATTCCCTTTTGAAAGCCACAGTAGTGGCAATTCATTGTCTTAGTATCCATGTGCAGGGTCAGAGAAATATCACAATTAGGACAATCATCGACATAGCCGCACTCTCGGCACATAATAAAACTTGAGAATCCGCGGCGGTTAAGCATGAGGACAATCTGTTCTTTTTTGTCCAAGCGATCTCTGATTTTATCCAATAGAAGCGGGGTGAAATTGCTAACTTCTTGCTTACCTAGATAATCCCTAAAGTCAATAATCTCAACCTTGGGAACTTTTGCTAAAGGATTAGCACGCTGGGTTAAACGAATAAAATGATAGACCTCACGGCTAGCACGCGCCCGACTCTCAATGCTAGGAGTAGCAGACCCCATGACCAAGACAGCCTTATGATAGCGGGCACGCAGGAGTGCTACATCTCGAGCGTGATAGCGAGGATTAGATTCCTGTTTGTAGGTTGCCTCATGCTCCTCATCAATGATAATCGCTCCGATATTAGTCAGCGGACTGAAAATGGCCGAACGGGCACCGACTACAACCTTAGCCTGACCCGATTTAATCTTGCGCCACTCATCGTATTTTTCTCCATCTGACAGTCCCGAATGCATGATTGCAACCTGCTCACCAAAACGTGAGATAAAGCGGTTAGTCATCTGGGGGGTCAGAGAAATTTCAGGCACTAGGACAATAGCCGTTTTTCCTATCTTCAGGACATGATCAATAATGTGGAGGTAGACTTCTGTTTTTCCAGAACCGGTAATCCCCTCCAGCAGGTAAGGCTTATTATCTCGTCCTATGTCAGCTGTAATGCTCTCAACAGCATAGGCCTGCTCGGCATTAAGCTTTAGAAAGTCGCTCTTTTCAACATGAGCAAAATAGGACTGACTGCGGTTCACCTCAACCTCCTCAATTGCGAGTGCACCAGCGTCCCTAAAAAAGTTAATTTGATCACGCGAAAACTGTTTCTGTAAGTCAGAAAGTAAGGCTGAGCTCGGGTGAGTCAGTAAAAAATTCTTAAGCTCTTGGCGTTTTTTAGCTCTCTTGGCAATCTCCAACTCTTTAAGCTTATCAAAGACAGGACGATAGTATTTCACTGTCTTTAGAGTTTTTTTATCCTTAGCAGAATAACGAATCCTAATCTGCCCTGCCCTAACCAACCTAGTCACCTGACCTTCTAAACTGCTATCCAAAGCAGAATAATAAATTTGATCTTGCTTACCAAAAATAAGCTCTCTATCCAAATCAGACAAGGCATCAGTTGCCTCCAAAATACGGTCATAGTCAGAATTGAGGAGACTCGGAATCATAGATTTGAGAATAGAAATTTTGTAGGAAAAAACAGTATGACGCATGTAATCCGCCAATTCTAGCTGCTCTTGGTTGAGAACTGGTTCAAAATCCAAGACAGCTACTAATTTTTTCAAATCTTGAGGATCGCCTTCATCAAATCCAACAACAAAACCTTGCAGGAGACGATTGCTCCTACCAAAGGGAACATGCACCCGACTGCCTAGGCTGACCAGGTCTGTCAGTTCGGCTGGGATTTGATAGGAAAAAGGTTTATCCGTCTGCATCAAAGGTATATCAACAATGACCTTGGCTATCTTTTCCATACTGCCCCTCCTTTAGAATGCTTGACAACAGCTGAAAAAATTAAGGAAGCTGAGATTACCAAATCCCAGCTCGTGCTTTTTCTTTGATTATCTGGCAAAATCTTAAATCTTTTCACCTTCTTCTTCTTTTTCCTTAGCAATTTGTTCTTTAATCTTACGTTCTTCTTCTTCCTTAGCCCGACGCTCGGCTTCTGCACGTGCAATAACAGCAGCACGTTTGGCAGCAGGATCTGGATGAATCGTCACTTTGCCAGCTTCAATTTCTTCTAAAGCCTGCAAGGTTGCTTTAACAGATTTAAAGCCTTGAGTAGGCTTGGCTCCTTCTTCTAGTTCATGAGCACGTTTGGCCTGTAAAATGCAGAGAGAATATTTTGAAGGAATCTTATCCAAAAGGGTATCAATAGAAGGTTTTAACATCATAAAGCAGTATCTCTTTTCTAACTTAAATATCTTGAATCATCTTATTATAGCGGCCAATAACCCGATCGACGCGACAGTGCTCCGCTTCAATAATACGTTTGACACGTTCTGCTGCTGCAGGTACTTCATCATTGACCACTGCGTAGTCGTACTCACGCATAAGGGCAATTTCCTCTTTGGCCCGTTCAATACGCTGAGCAATAATTGTGTCGCTATCTGTTCCGCGACCAACCAAACGATCTTTTAGTTCCTCTAAATCAGGCGGTGTCAGAAATATAAAAACCCCGTCTGGTACTTTTTTCTTAACTTGGAGCGCTCCTTGAACCTCAATTTCCAGAAAAACGTCAATGCCTTTATCTAGCGTTTCATTAACATAGGTTAGGGGAGTACCATAGTAATTGCCGACATATTCAGCGTACTCCAGCATCTGTCCTTGGCGAATCAACTCTTCAAACTCTTCGCGGGTTCGGAAAAAATAATCAACACCATCCTGTTCTCCAGAGCGTTGAGCACGGGTCGTCATCGAGACCGAATATTCAAATTTATGGTCTGGCGTTGAAAATATTTCCTGACGAACCGTTCCCTTGCCGACCCCAGAAGGTCCAGAGAAAACAATCAACAATCCACGTTCGGACATAGCAGGCTCCTTATCGTAAACTATCAAGGACATTCAACCAACAACAGAATCCGCTACTTTCACTTGATAAAACTATCAGTCAAAAGTCGTATCACTCCGCATACGTTCGTCCCGATTCTCATGCTTAAGTTTAACAAAAATAGAGGCTTTTATCAAGAGGGGTATCATAAGTTTACCTGTTAACAACTGAACCAACTTTCCTCTCAAGAGCTAAGAATTTTTTATAAAAAGCTACCCACAAACCCAGCTAATTATAGTATAATGGTAAGGTGTGCCTTGGAGCAAATTATCACTATGAGGAGGGGTTCTTATGGAACAAATGTTTCTTTCTGCCAATAATCAACTCAACGAAATAGAAACATTCGAGCCTGGGGCTTGGATTAATCTTGTGAACCCTTCTCAGGAAGAATCTGTCAAACTTGCTGAGCAGTTCAGTATTGACATTACCGACCTAAGAGCACCCCTAGATGCCGAAGAAAGTTCGCGGATCAGTGTTGAGGATAACTACACCCTGATTATCGTTGATGTGCCAACTCAAGAAGATCGCAATGGCAAGAGCTATTATGTGACCATCCCTTTAGGTATTATCGTCACAAACCAAGTCGTTATTACTACTTGTTTGGAACCATTGATCCTTTTTGATAATTTTCTCAATCGACGAGTACGAGGCTTCTACACTTTTATGAAGACACGATTTGTCTTTCAACTTCTCTATCGCAATGCCGAGCTCTTTCTAACTGCCCTGCGCTCGATCGACCGCCAAAGCGATCGTATCGAAGCTCAACTAGAGGATGCAACCAGAAATGAGCAGCTTATTGATATGATGGAGTTGGAGAAGTCTATTATTTACCTAAAGGCTTCGTTGAAAATCAATGAACGTATTGTCAAAAAGCTGACAGGCAACGCCTCCAGTTTGAAAAAATATATCGACGATGAAGATTTACTAGAGGATACCTTGATTGAAACACAACAGGCCATCGAGATGGCCAGCATCTATGAAAATGTCCTCAATGTCATGACTGAAACATCAGCTTCTATTATTTCTAACAACCAGAATTCTATTATGAAGACACTGGCGCTAATGACCATGGCCTTAGATATCCCAACCGTCGTCTTCTCGGCTTATGGGATGAATTTTAAAAACAACTGGTTGCCTTTAAATGGTCTGCCACACGCCTTCTGGTTTATTGTTTTTATTGCTTCAGTCATGAGTTTGACTGTCGTTATCTATTTCATTCGTAAGCGCTGGTTCTAATTTCAAATATTTCAAAACTTATCAAAACAGGAGACTACCACCCTATGGATTTACAGGAATTGACCAAAAAAAATCGGGAATTTATTACGATTGCCAGCCATCAACTTCAAAAGGATGGCAAAAGTCAAGAAGAGATTAAGGCTATCTTGACCGATGTCCTTCCAACTATTATTGAAAATCAAAAAGAAGGACATACAGCCCGTTCTCTCTTTGGAGCGCCTACTATCTGGGCTAAAACATTTACAGAGTCCAGCTCTACCCAAGCTAACCAAGCGCAGAGGGATGATACAAATAAGAATCCTTGGCTGATGTGGCTGGATAGCAGTCTGATGCTTCTAGGATTTTTCGGTCTTATCTATGGTCTCACATCTCTTGCTAACAAACATTACTACCAGCAAGGTTATGGTATTGTGACCACTATTGTTACTGCCCTGACTGGCGGTGCTGCTCTTTATGCTCTTTATCACTTTGTTTACCGATATGCAGGAAAGCCTAAAAGCGAGCGGCCTAGTCTATGGAGATCCCTAATTTATATGGCTGTCTTTACGCTGATTTGGATTGGTTTTGTTGGAGCTACAGCCTTGATTCCTAAGGCATTAAATCCTGTTCTCCCTGGACTTGTTATGATTGTTATCAGCGGACTTAGTTTCGCTCTTAAATACTTCCTTAAGAAGCAATATAATATCCAAAGTGCCTTGGCAACTCAGAAGCCCTAGTCCTGCTCAAAAATAAAATCTTAGAAATCTCAGTCTGCATAAGCCTGGGATTTTTTCTCAATGAGATGAATAAGGGCGCTTATTTGTCTTCCTGTTTCACACAAAAGAGAATACTCTTATTCTTCTGTTTTTAAGCGTAAAAAAACCGACCTCTTTCGGTCGGTTTTTTGCTAAGCGGTCAATAGACCCGATTAGTCCTCGTTCACAAATGGCATAAGAGCCATAACGCGAGCACGTTTAATTGCTGTCGTTACCTTACGTTGGTTCTTAGCAGATGTTCCAGTTACGCGGCGTGGCAAAATTTTCCCACGCTCAGAAACAAAGCGGCTAAGCAGTTCAGTATCTTTGTAATCAACGTATTCAATCTTGTTAGCTGCGATATAATCAACTTTTTTACGGCGTTTGAATCCGCCACGACGTTGTTGAGCCATGTTATTCTCCTTTATATTATTTCAAGTTTAGTCCTTCGTGTCCAAGATAATTAAAAGGGTAGGTCGTCGTCAGAAATATCCATTGGGTTAGAGTTGCCAAATGGACTTTCATCACGGCCGAAGTTCGGTGTTGGCTGCGAATCCTGTGAAGCAAAGCCTGAGGGATTGTTACCACCAGCATTGTAAGAACTACTGCTATTAGCTTCACGCGTTGCACGGCTTTCTAAAAGCTGGAAGTTGTCAGCAACAACCTCGGTTACATAAACCCGTTGACCTTGCTGGTTCTCATAATTACGGGTCTGGATACGACCAGTAATCCCAATCAAGGCTCCTTTTTTAGCCCAGTTGGCCAAGTTTTCAGCTTGCTGACGCCAGATAACACAGTTAATGAAATCAGCCTCACGCTCACCATTTTGGTTTTTAAAATTACGATTCACAGCTAGGCTGAAAGTCGCAACGGCTTGATTAGACGGGGTGTAACGAAGTTCCGCATCACGGGTCATGCGGCCAACTAGTACGACGTTATTTATCATAAGCTACCTTCTTAAGCGTCAAGCTTAACAATCATGTGACGAAGAATATCGTTGTTGATTTTTGACAGACGATCAAATTCATTAAGAGCATGAGCGTTATCAGATTCAACATTAACGATATGGTAGAGACCTTCTGTGAAATCTTGGATTTCATAAGCCAAGCGACGTTTTTCCCAATCTTTTGATTCAGCAACAGTCGCACCGTTGTCTGTCAAGATAGCGTCAAAGCGTTCTACCAAAGCGTTTTTAGCTTCTTCTTCAATGTTTGGACGAATAATATAAAGAATTTCGTATTTAGCCATTGATGTTTTCCTCCTTTTGGTCTAATGACCCCCAGTCAATGCAAGGGGTAAGTGAGGGATACTCACAAGGTAATATTATACAGGAATATAACTACCAATGCAAGGAAAAACGGTTAATTTTCACTGTTGATTTTCTCTATAGGGTACGCTGTCCGATTCAGCTCCCCACCTCAAAAAGTCAACTTAGAATAATACTAAAAAGCCTGTCTATCCCTAGTAAAGAATAGATAGGCTTTGAGCATCTCAATAGAAAGTTGTTTAATCACTAGTTTTTAATGATATAGTCTTAAAACCTGTCAGACTACTGAAATAAATCCGCGCCAGACTGATCTTGTCTTAGTTATTGACTATTAATAGTCTGAAAGAGCTCCGGTAGCAGTTCCTACCATTACGCCAAGTATAGCAAGATATGGAGTGGGTCTGGATAAAGTGGATAAGGTCGAGGTGGAGCGAATCCTCCTGAAACAGCTGTCAATTCTTCTTTACTTACGTTTTCAAATTCTTCAAATGCGATTGTATTCATGTGAATACCTCCTTATTTAACTTGGCCTTTCATTTACTCCGTGTAAATCTGACCTGGTTTTTACTTATCAATCAAAATTATTTTCAATTGATGGTAATCATTGTAAAGGATAGAAGACCTATAATCAAGCGATTTTGAACGGTTTAATCAAATTATAAGACCTCTGATAACAGCCACTAAATTTTCTATTTATTTTCATTTGAATATAAATAGAAAATTCGATCCTAGGAATCTAGAATCGAACTTAACTATTTTTTAGTCTTATTTTGATCAATTACTGAAAGCATGATTTCAGAACCAACCCTCAAGTTTCCTTAGCTGAATGCACCACCAATGCTCTATTAAGAGATGACGATTGCATCTTCTACTAATGAAATTGCATTATCAACAGCGGCAACAACATCAACTGTATCAAGAAAATCGGTGACACTATCAAGGAAGCCGCCTCCTGTGATGGTGATCAAGTCTTCTGAGTTCATTTCTTCAAAATTTTCTAAGATGTTTGTATTCATAGGAATCTCCTCCTTATTCTTGGCTTGGTCATCTACTGCTTCACGTAATCTGACCTGTTGGGTTATCAATCACTCGAATTTATCTTCAATTAATAAGCAGCAAAGCTAGCAACCCCTGATGCCCAGCTATTCACCATGGTGTTTAAAGCTGCTTCGAAGGGGCTCTTAGTTACTTGATAGCCCCAGTGACCATTTTCATCTCTGTAAGCATAACCATTAGCGCAATCCATAAAATGGGTGTACTCACCACCACTGACTGCTGCTAAGTTATCAGCTGTGACTGTTGTAAAGTGTTCAAATGCGACTGTATTCATGTTGAATATTCTCCTTATTTTTACTTGGCCTTTCATTTACTCCGTGTAAATCTGACCTGATTTTTACTTATCAATCGAAATTATTTTCAATTGACAGTAAATATTCTAACGGATAAGATTCCTACAAGCAAGCGATTTCGAGCGGTTTAATCAAATTATAAGACCCCTGATAACAGCCACTAAATTTTTTATTTATTTTCATTTGAAAATAAATAAAAATCCAACTCAGTTTGAGCCGGATTTTGAATTAAGCTTAATTTTCCATCTTGTGAAGCAATTTGTCCTTAAAATAGTCAAAGTAGGTCTTTTTATCGGTAACAGTAACGGTCTTACCAGTCATACCATACTTGACTAGTTTGCTGTCCTTTTTAGACAGCTTAGCCTTAGCCGTAACTTTGAAGACATTTCCCTTCTTGGTCGTTATGGCAGAGGAAGCTACATTGGTAATTTTCCCCTCAATAGTTACCTTATCATTGCCCTTTCTTTCTAGAGAGAGCCGAGTTTTTTGCCCTTTCTCCATCGAAACAACATCATCAGATGTGACATAGTAACTGATAAGAACGGTCTTAGTCTTTTTAATGTCGGGATAAATTTGACCGATCTCAGCTCCACTAGGCAGAAGGTTTGCACCTTCGTACTTAGGATTGATATGGATAATACCATCTTCAGGCGCAAAGAGCGTCACCTTCTTGGTTTCACTGCTGTTATCTTTCTTTTTCTTTTTGGACTTCTTATCTTTCTTTTTCTTGTCCTTAGATTTTTTCTTCTTTTTGGATTTCTTTTTATCCTTATTATCTTTTTTCTTGTCTTTTTTATCTTTTTTGTCCTTTTTCTTGTCCTTCTTATCGCGCTCCTGCCTATCTTTAACAATCTTTTCCTGCTCTTCTTGCCGTTTAGGACTAGCGTCTTCTGAATAGCCAATCAGAAGGTCACCTTCCTTAACAGTCGCATTATTATCTAGATTATTTTTTGCAACAGAAGCATCGCTGTAGGATTGAATAACTGACACAACCCTAGTCGGAGCCACTTCACCAGTAGAGATTACAGTGATTTCCTTTTTGGCAAAGCAGAGAAAGACCACAATAAAGATAATCAGGCAGACCACAGGGACAATCAGCAAGGTCGCAAAGTTGTGATAACGTCTCCTATAAAATTCGGCACTTTGTAAAAATTTCGGATCCATGTTTGTCCTCTCTTTCAATTAAACAGCTCAGCATAAAGGCCTTTATTAGCCAAGAGCTCTTTAGGACTTCCTTGTTCAACGACCTGGCCTTGCTCCATCACAATAACGGTGTTGGTGCGCTGGGAAATACTCAAGCGGTGAGCCACGAAGATAACAGTCTTATCTGTCATCTTCAAGAGATTATCGACAATTTTACGCTCAGTTAATACATCCAAGCTGCTGGTAGCTTCGTCGAGAATAAGTACCGGCGACTTCGTCAAGAGGGCACGAGCCAAGGCAATCCGCTGTTTCTGTCCACCAGATACACCAGCACCATCTGATAATTCTGTCTGATAACCAAGCGGCATCTGCTCAATATCCTTGCGGATTTCCGCAATCTCACAAGCACGGATAATGTCCTCTTGGGTCGTTCCCTCTTTGGCACCGAGGGTTAGATTATCCATGATAGAGCCACTAAAAACATAGGCCTGTTGCGGCAAATAATTGATATGCTGCCGCAGAGCGGTCTTATCAATAACTTTCAGATCATTTCCATTGAGGCGGACAATGCCACGGTTAGGTTCGTAGAAATTGACGATCATTTTGGCTAAGGTTGTCTTACCCGAGCCACTAGGTCCAACGATACTAACTTTATCACCTTTTTTGATAGTTAGGTTAATATTGGAAAGAGTATCGCGGCCAAATCCATATTTATAGGATAGATTTTCAAAAGAGATGTCCCCATCCAGGAAGGTTGTTTCGGACAGTTCCCCATTATTATCAAACTCAGAATCCACTAGGTAAACTTCGTTCAGACGCGTATTCGCCACGCGGGCTGATTGCAGTTTTGTCTGCAGACCAATAATGCGCTCAATAGGGTTTGAGAAGTAAGACAAGAGAGCATTAAAGGTAATGAGCTGACCGACAGAGATTTTGCCATCCATAACTAAACGAGCGCCATACCAGAGGATAACAACATTGAGGATCATCTTGGAGCCTGTTTTCAGGGCGTTTTGAATAGCAGTATATTTATGCAGCTTGAAGTTCTTTTCCAAATAATCCACAAATTCACTGTCAACACTCTGATAACGTGCATCTTCACTAGTTAGTGACTTAATGGTTTCCATACCATTAATATCCTCGATGATTGATGAGCTGACAATAGCATTGCTTTCCATCATCTCATGATTCATCTTTTCAAAAGGCTTTAAGAAAGCAAAGATGATGATGGCATAGACAGGGACAGAAATCAAAGTCAAAAAGAAGAGGTTATTATTTTGAACCAGCAAAACCCCACCGACCAAGACGATCATAGTCAAATCTAGAAAGACCGAAAAAATAGTCGAAGCGACTGCATCAATAATCTGATTGGCATCGGTAAAACGAGAAGTAATCTCACCGGTTCTCCGAGTCGCAAAGAAGGACATAGGCAGGGTGAAGATATGCTTGATATAAGAGAGAATAACATCAATAACCAAGCGAATACTCAAGACAGCCAAGAGATATTCCTTGGCAAAATTCATCATCTGCTGAATAATGTAAGTTACAACCAGACCGATTGTGATAATCCCTAGGGTAGAGATTAATTGATCAGGAATGTAGGAGTCCAAAATCCCCTGCAGATAGTAAGATCCAACAATATCAATCAAGGTAACAATTAAACTAGCCAGAATGATATAGGTCATCAGCGCCTTCTGCTTAAAAATCAGCGGGAAGAAACTGGTTAGGCCATTCTTGTTGTCTTTATGCGGTTTATAGCTAGGCTGAGGGGCTAGGAAGATGGCGACACCGGTCCATTCTTTTTGGAATTCTTCCTTGCTCATCCGCGTAACCTTGACCGTAGGATCGGGGTCACCAATAATCAGATGATCCTTTTCATTGGCATAAACGACATAATAGTGCTGCATTCTTTTTCCCTTGACGACATGCACAATAAAAGGATATGTTAAGTCGTCGTAATCAAAAAGGGTCATGTCTGCCTTAATAGAGCGGGTCTCAAATCCCAGCTTCTTAGCAGCCTCAACGATACCTAGGGCAGTCGTTCCTTGCTTATCGGTCTTTGAGAGCTCTCGCAGATGGGCAATAGAATAGTCTGAGCCATAATGCTTGGCAACAGAAGCCAAGGCTGCCGGACCACAGTCTCTGGTATCAATTTGAGGAACAAACTTGTACTGTCTGCGCCAGAATAAGCGGCTGCGCCCCTGTCCTTGAGATTGCGAGGGGGCAGGCATTCCTCTGCCAGAGAGGCGCTTAACTACTTCCAAGAGCACATTAACCGCAATGACGATAAGAATAATGTAAATAACTTGTTTCATAAAATTGCTTTCCTAAATTTTATTACCGATAATATCCCTAAAAAGTGACCCAACTTTAAAGATAATAAAAGTCGAGTCACTTCTCTCTAAAACAGCAGAGTGATATTGAGTGCACATTTCTTATTATCCATTTTAAATTAATAAAACGAACATCAATAACTTGGTTCCAGATCTTAATCCAGCCCCAAAAATCCAGTAACTATAGCTAGAATAAATAAAGTACACCACCTGTACACCAATCAGTCTAACAACTTTAGTTGCACTTGACAATATTGTTAAGCTTATTTTAATCAAATTTCAAGATTAGCGTCATAATAAAAAAAATTTTCTGACTATTTAGTGGTGTTGCCTTTCAAAATCCCCCAAAATGAAGAGGGGGAGATCAATGTCCTCCTCATAATTTAATAAATTTGAGAAACTGCCTCTTATATGCCACTAAAACATAGCAGCTGCTGCGCCAGCATTCCGGGAGTTCGCTACCGTAGCATACTATTCATTGGTAGAGTGGGACAACTAGCTGCATTACTCATTACGTAAATAATGGTATATTACCATTACAATCAAATAGAGCAGTAAAGGACCCGAAATATAAAATCTAATCCTTTTTGGTTTAATACTTTTAAGTCCATAATCAGCTAAAAAACATAGCAATGATAACTATTGCATTAATGATATCAATTGGTGTTTTCATTTAGTCCTTGCTTTTGATAAATTATTATATAGCTATTCTCAAACATTAGGTACATCTAACAGTTAAAGGAGAACGCCTTTATTGACGTTATCTCCAAGATAACCACCTACACCAGTGCCAATAATTTTTCCTACCACTCCACCGACAGCTCCTCCTGCAAGATAACCTACCACAGTTCCTAAAACTGGGCAGATCATTGTATCGATCGTGCTTCCAATATATTGCCTAGTCAGGGTCCCAGCTGATGTTCCTACATAACTCCCTCCTGCTCCACCAGCTACAGCAAGAATATGACCTCCACCATTTGCTCCAGTCAATTTTTCTGAAGCACATATAAAATTAATTTATTTGGGTGTCAATCATTAATTAATATTCACTATCACCACAACACTCGCATAGATATGCAATAAGCAAATATCAATAATAACAGATTTTGCACAACTTCCAATTTAGTTTATTATCAGTCTTAGCGGGCGTTCATATAGCCTTGAATAAAGCCAATAATCATATTAACAGCTGCAATACCAATACCCAGGCTATTTAAAATAATAGGAATCTTGTAATCAAATTCCTGACCTTTATTTTTACTGATTCCTAGTGACAGACCAATAATTCCAAGAATAAGACCAATGATAGCAAACAGGACTGAAAAGATTAATGACAAGATGCCGAGCACCAAAGGCGCTACTGATTTCTTAGGTTGTGGATACATTTAGTTATCCCCTTTCATTTTTATTTTTTGCTAGTTTAACAAATTAGATTTATAAAAAATATGGCTAATCACTAATGCATTAGCCATAAGCAATGAATAACTGAACAGCCTCATTTTATTACGAGGGAGCAAAACTAATAGAAGAAGAAATATTGATATCCTCCTCATAATCTCATAAACTACTATAAATTACTTTTTTACATCAAACCTATCTAACATCTAATGGAGACCATATTAACACTAGCTCCAATTACCAAACAAGCCCGACTCCTTAATATAAAAGAAGTCAGGCTATCAAAAGGCAGAGGAACAGAAGCTTAAGTACTGGTGGAACATACCTAATTAGCTAAAATACTTACCTTTTAAATAAAGAGCTATAACTAGCAAATTTTCTACCAATAGTATAGAAAACACGATAAGCTTAATATTTTTTATCTGTGGAAATAACACAGGAATAAGTATCATAATAGGATAGCTGGCTAAAACAAACCAGCATAACTTAGGTGACAACATATGCATCTCCCTTTCTAGGGTAGATTAGATCCATTTACCCCAAGTGTTAACGCTAGCTCCAGCTAAGCCACCAGTAACGGCGCCAGTTGCTGCTCCACCGATAGCTCCAGCTGTAGTTCCTGCAATTGTTCCAACAACTGGCAAAGTTATTGTTCCAACAGCTGCTCCAGCAACCCCTCCTGTGAAGAAACCACCAACTCCACCAGCTACTGCTCCTACAACACCTAAAAGGGCTCCGCCTGCTTCTACCTCAGAGAGACTATCTGTGGTTGCAACCTCAAATTCTTCAAATGCTAATGAGTTCATAAAATTCTCCTTGAATTTATTAATAGTTTATACTAATAGATATAGCGGTACCAACTCATCTACTAATATAGTTTCATATTAATATTTTTTTTAGTTTTTTTCAAGACAATTCTAAGATTGTTAGGTAACAGCAATCATAAAGTAAAATAGAACAAATCTTTTAGAAAATTTATTAAACATTATAAAAAAGTAATTATCTTACTAAAAACAGTGATAGATTGGCTGGCACACTTAACAGAACGCTCATAGTTTTTCTTAGGTAAAGGTGACGCAGACTATTGACTATCAATGAAGGTATTAGACTGGCTTCATAACTTGTTAAGAAGCCCCATTTGAAAGCACAAAAAAATCCGATTCCTGCACACCTAGAATCGGATTTTAATAGTATGATTCAATATCTGTCACGGGCATCACGGCCTTTCTATTCTCATAAGGAGGTTAATAGAAATTCTTGTCACCGTTTTTATAACGGCTTAAATTCATCTTTACCATAGTATTACCTCTCTTGATAATAGTTGTTTATAACCTACTTTTTTCTGTATTACATCGGTTTCACCCCTTGCGCTATTTTATGCAGCGAACCCAAATGTCTCCGTTTTTGTAACGACCTTGATTATACATAAGCATACAACCACCTCAGTTTATCATAGGCTATACTCTCAATTTGGCATGGGAACCACTCCTTTAGCTATTCTACGCAACAACTAAGAAATCCCCATTTTTATAGCGACCTATATCAAACATCAACATAAGCCCTACCTCCGGCACTTTTGCAAGCTTTAAGTCTCCCTAACGCTCCTTGAATGCAAGTTAGATATCTAGCTAGTCACCGTTTTTATACCGAGATATATTCATGTTAAGCATTCTAATCACCCCATAACACAACATCTCATACTTCCGGCTGTAACTCTGTGTAAAATTATTTAGTCTGCCTACCATCTATAGGCAACTGTCACCATTCTTGTACCGTGAAATATTCAATCTAATCATAAGGGTTTCCTCCTTGATTAAGTCTTATCTCGATTACATTTTAATTATAATGTAAGCGTTTTCTTTTGTCAAGTGTTTCTTCGATTTTTATTATGTTTTTCGTTTTATTGAAGTACTCTATTTTAGAGACCAAAGAGAATTTTGCTATAATCTTTATATGGTTAAAAAACTTGATTTAAAAGATTACGGTATTGAGATGTGGGATCAACCTACGATTTCCGCCTTTAGACGAACCCTCCTAGAGTGGTACGACAGGGAAAAGCGCGATCTGCCTTGGCGGCGGACTAAAAATCCCTACTATATCTGGATTTCTGAAATTATGCTCCAACAGACTCAGGTTCAGACAGTTATCCCTTATTACTTGAGATTTTTAGACTGGTTCCCAAGAGTTGAGGATCTAGCCCAAGCTCCCGAGGAGAAATTACTCAAAGCTTGGGAAGGGTTAGGATATTATTCTCGTGTTCGTAATATGCAGGTAGCTGCCCAGCAGATTGTGGGGAACTTTGGCGGAGAATTTCCACAGAGTTACGATGAGATTGCTTCACTAAAAGGCATCGGCCCCTATACTGCAGGTGCTATTGCCAGTATTGCTTTTGACTTACCAGAGCCTGCTGTGGATGGCAATGTCATGCGGGTTATGGCTCGTCTCTTTGAAGTAGATTATGATATTGGCAATCCCAGCAATCGTAAAATCTTCCGGGCCATTATGGAAGAACTGATTGATCCTGAGCGACCTGGCGACTTTAATCAGGCTCTGATGGATCTGGGAACGGATATTGAATCTGCTAAAAACCCTAGACCTGACGAGAGCCCCGTTCGAGCCTTCAGTGCTGCCTACTTGCATGGAACTTATGCCAAATATCCCATTAAATTGCCTAAGAAAAAGCCTAGGCCGCTGCTTTTACAAGCCTTTGTTATCCGGAATCAGCAAGGGCAATTTCTCCTGGAGAAGAATCAAGGAGCAGGTCTTCTAGCTGGTTTCTGGTCTTTCCCGCTGATGGAAACTCAGCTTCTAGCCAAGCAACTCAACCTCTTTGAAGACGATAGCGAGCAAGTTTTGGAAACTGTTTCTTTGCAGAAGTTTTTTGAAGAGGACTACGGTCTTAAGCCCGTCTGGTCTCAAAAAGAGTTTCCTCTTGTCAAACACACTTTTAGCCATCAAAAATGGCAAATCCAGTTGCTGGAAGGGCGAGTTAACCAAGCAGACTTAAAGGGAGATAGAGACTTGTGTTGGGTAATTCCTCAAAATTTTGATAATTATCCTATGGCAACACCACAGAAAAAAATGATTCAAGCTTATGAGAAAAATACAAACTAAAGTGTTATAATACTGCCATATGATATAAAAACACGTTGCAGTTGGGTAGTCTGCAAGCACTTGTGGAATGATAAACTTGGAGAGTTTTCAAGTCAGGTCTAGAAATTTCCAGCAGTGGGCAACCGTCATGCTTGGTCATTGCTTTTGCTTATCTTCAACAAGTGTCAGTAACCTTCCCTCCGGTCGTCCCTTATCAAAATTTATTTTTTGGAGGGCTGGCATGAAAATGACAGTATTTTTTGACGGCAGTTTCTGGTTTGGTTTGATTGAATATCAGGACAGACAGCTGGGTTATCAAGCCTTTCGCTATCCCTTTGGCAAGGAACCCAAGGACAGCGAGATTCTTGATTTTATCTATCTTCATTTGACCCAGTGGATGCAAAAACAAGAAAGGCTGGGCCTAGTTAACGTTGAACCAGATACATCTCTTGTGCATAAATCCATCAATCCTAAGCGAATGCAAAGGGAAATTAGCAAGCAGATGAAACAGCCTGCCCTATCCTCTAAGGCTCAACAGGCCATGCAGGCTAGCCATGAGCTGCTGAAACTGGAAAAGAAAGCCTCCAAACGGCAAAAGCGGCAGGAATATAAGGAGAGACAGTTTCAGCTCAAGCAGGAAAAGCGCCGCAAAAAGAAAAAAGGACACTGACTTAGTGTCCCTAAGAGGCTGAGACAAAAGTTCTCAGCCTTATTTATTTGCTAGGCGCAGTGATTGGAAGAAAGACTTGTTGACAAAGCCAAGAAGTCTTTCTCCTGAACAGTTCATTAGATGCTTTAGCAGCAATGAACCACTGCTGGTGGGATATCTTTATCTTGGAAAGGAAGCGAGGACAATCAAATTCTTCGAATGATTGATTTCTGCCCGCTCTCTTGTTTCATTCCGCCACTACCAGCATTGATTTAACAGCTTTGCGATCCGCCATATCACGATAGGCTTGGTTAATGTCATCTAGGCTATAGGTGTCTGTGAAGACTTTACCCGGGTTGATATCGCCATCCAAAACAGCCTTGAGCAAGATTTGCTTGTCATAGGTCGTAACAGATGCTGAACCACCTGCGATTGAGATGTTTTGAGCAAAGGTTGAACCAATGCGATGATCGCCATAATGAGGCACGCCGACAGCGCCGATACGGCCGCCATTATGTAGGACACCGAGAGCTTGCTCGAGTGCACCTTCTGTACCGACACATTCCAGAGCAACGTCTGCCCCGCCACCAAGAATTTCACGAACCTTAGCAATGCCTTCTTCTCCGCGTTCCGCAACAATAGCAGTTGCACCAGAAGACAAGGCCATTTGTTGGCGGTCTTCGTGACGGCTCATTAGAACAATCTGGGAAGCTCCGCGCATTTTAGCAGCAATAACCGCACATTGACCAACAGCACCATCACCAATAACAACAACTCTATCACCGGGAGCGACATGAGCAACCCGTGCTGCGTGGTAGCCTGTTGGCATAACGTCAGCAAGAGTCAAAAGTGACTTAATCATGCCTTCTGAATAGTCTGATGGCTGACCAGGCACCTTGATGAGAGCCCAGTTAGCATAGTGGAATCGAAGGTACTCAGATTGAAAACCGCCGCCCCAGTTAGTTGGTGCTGGATGGTTATCACAAGTACCATCAAATCCAGAACGACAAGCATCACATTCACCACAGCCATGGGTAAATGGGACGATAACAAAGTCACCTGGTTTGACATTAATGACATCAGGTCCTACTTCTTGGACGATGCCAAGTGCTTCGTGACCACTGTTTACAGAGTGTTCCTCGCGTTCATCGCCGTGTGAATATGACCAAAGATCTGAACCGCATACACAGGCACGAACAATTTTAATAATGGCATCATCAGTGGCCTGAATCGTTGGCATTGGTGCTTCTTCTACGATCATTTGACCGGCTTTTTCAAAAATAGCAGTTTTCATGTTTTACTCCTTAACTATGTTAGTTTTCATTTAGTGTAACAGTTTGACCAGCCATAATCAAATACCTAATGTTTATAGATATTATACTTGCTAGGTATAACTGGCAGTTATACACTCAGCAAAAACAGCGTGCCCGTAAGGTCCGCTGTTTTATAGTTATCCTACTTCAGCTAGAATTTGCTTGATTTGGTCTTTGGTATGAACACCTGCTACTTGTTTAACCACTTGACCATCTTTTTTGAAGAGAAGGGTAGGAATCGACATGATACCAAATTTACGAGCTGTTTCTGGATTTTCATCAACATCCATTTTAAGGACGCGCAATTCGTCTTCATCATACTCTTCAGACATTTGTTCCAAGATTGGTGATTGCATGCGACAAGGGCCGCACCATGTTGCCCAAAAATCTACAAGGACAAGGCCTTGGGCTGTTTCTTCTTCAAAGGTTTTATCAGTTACGACTTCTGCCATAATAAGATCTCCATTTCTTTTGATTATAGTGCCATTCTATCGGAAAAAGATGGCTTTGCCAAATATTTGCTACGAGAATTAAATTTCACTGCCTAATTGATAATTTGTTCCTTTCAAAGCATTTTTCAGTGACCATTTCCAAGCTTTGCCTTCAATGGTGACCTGATTTTTTTCAAGATTAACAGTAGCTGACTCGACGCCTTTAACTGCTGACAGTTTGTCAGTGACTGTTTTAGCGCAGCCATCACATTTCATTCCTGATACTTGATACGTTTTTGACATGATAAACTCCTTTATATATAAGATATGGCAGAGGGGTGATAGCTAAGCGCTCCGTACTTGATAGCAAATACCAATCACTAGGGTGGCTTGGCTACCTCTCCCTCTAATTGCGTTTGGTTAATCAATTTCACTAACCAAACGCAAGCTCATTAAACCGTTAAGCACTCCAAAAAACAGAGGACCTAACGATGAATCACTAAAAATTTTAAGAAAATTATACTCCCTACTCCATCATTATTCCTGTAAGAGCTCAAACTGTGGTCGTTTTTTCTCTTTGCACAGCTTGTAAAAATTCAATGGTGAAGTTTTGAGACTTTAAGCTATTTGAGGGAATAGGGAACGAGGATGCTATGGCTATAGTCATTTTTTGATTTTTTACCTATAATTATTCAATCTCATCAGGTGGACAATGATGGTCATGTTCAAAGCTACTATCATCACATTCGATAGCCGATTGTACGACCTGATAATTTTCCAGAAGGTGATGGATCTTATCCTTGACTAATTTTTCATCCTGCCGATCCGATAAGATAATATGAATCATGGCGACATGCTGCCTACCATCTATGGACCAGATGTTAAATTGGGGGACGGCTTTAACTTCCTCTAAGTCCGCAATAGCCTGACGTATTGTCAACATATCTATATCTCTTGGGGATGCTTCAAGAAAAATCCCTATATTTTTAACAAAGCGCGGGATGGCCTTGCTGAGAATGAAGAGAGAGATAGCCAGTGATAACAGCGGATCGAGAATATACCAATCGGTAAAATGGAGCAGGATAGAAACAAGGATTACTGCAAACCACCCCAAGGTATCCTCTAAAAAGTGCAGACTTAAAATTCTCTCATGTTCACTCTTTCCCCGACTGAGCAGATTTTGAGCCGACAGATTCACCGCAATAGCGATGATGCCCAGCCAAAGCATACCCTGAGCATTGACAATTTGGGGGTGGAAAAGCTTGGGAATATTTTCTACAAGGACAGCAATAGACCCAGCAATCAAGATCGTTGCCGTGATCATAGCTCCTAAAAGGCTAAATCGATCGTAGCCCAGAGTGTAACGATCATCAGACCTTTTAGTTGCAATCTTCTCAAATAACCAAGATAAGCCGATAGCTAGGGCATCACCAGTATCATGAACAGCATCTGCTAAGATAGCACTGGAGTTAAAGAGGGTCCCAAAAACGAACTCCGCAGTCGCAAAGCCGAAATTTAGAAGAAAAGAGCCTAAAATAGCTTTTTCAGATTGATGATGTCTGCTTTGGTGATTGTACCCCATTGCTGTTCCCCCACGTATTATACTCTTCGATACTTTAAGCGAAGGCTATTGAGAACTACTGAAACCGAGCTAAAGCTCATGGCAAGACCTGCTAGCATAGGATTCAGAAGTGGTCCCCCAAATAAGTATAACACACCCATGGCTACGGGAATAGCTAAAATATTATAGATAAAAGCCCAAAAAAGATTTTCCTTAATGGCTTTAATAGTAGCCTGACTGACCGTCATAGCCTTAGCAACGTCCATTAAATCAGGCTTCATTAGCACGACATCAGCTGATTCAATAGCGATATCGGTACCAGCGCCCATAGCTAAGCCAACATCGGCTGTTGCTAAAGCTGGCGCATCATTGATCCCATCACCGACCATGGCGACTTTTTTGCCCTGAGCTTGTAAATCACTGATCGTTTGGGCTTTTTGATCAGGAAGCACTTGACTAATCACGTGGTCGAGTCCAGCCTTTTGAGCGATAGCTTGCGCCGTTTGTTCATTATCTCCTGTTAGCATAACAAGGCCAAAGCCACGTTCTTTCAGCTGGCTCAAAGCTTCCTGACTGTCTGGCTTAAGCTGATCAGCCACTCCTAATAACCCCATTAACTGTCCTTGACTGGCAGCGTAGATTGGAGTCTGTCCTTGCTGTGTCAACAAATCAAAATCAGAGCGAGCTGGGGTGAGATCAATAGAGGCCTGCTCCATCAGATTTTTATTACCAACTAGCCACTCTTGCCCATTGATTTGGCCTTTAAGTCCAAAACCAGCTAGGTTCTCAAACTGCTCTACATCTAATAACTGAAGCTGATCTTCTTTAGCCTTAGCAACAATTGCTGAACTGATAGGGTGGCTAGAATTGACCTCTAGACTTGCTAAGACAGTCAGCAACGATGCTTGATTGACATCACTTGCATAGCTGTAAAGCGATAGCAACTCTGGTTTTCCTTGGGTCAATGTTCCTGTCTTGTCAAAAACAATGGTATCAACTTGGTGTGCCAATTCAAGACTATCACCAGATTTGAAAAGGATTCCGTGTTCAGCTGCCAGACCTGTCCCAACCATAATTGCGGTTGGTGTGGCCAACCCTAGGGCACAAGGACAGGCTATCACTAAAACACTGACAGCCACAGTCAGGGCGAAGGTAAAGGACTCTCCGCCGATAAAGAACCAGACTAGCCCTGTTACAAGGGCAATCCCCATAACAATCGGTACGAAGATACCTGAAACCTGATCGGCAATTTTAGCAATCGGTGCCTTGGTTTCTTGCGCCTCCTCTACTAACTGAATAATCTGTGAAAGCAGAGTATCTTTACCCAATTTTTCAGCCTGAACGGTTAAAGCTCCCTGACTATTAATAGACCCACCATAAACTTGATCACCGACAGTTTTTTCAACAGGGATAGATTCTCCCGTCAGCATAGACTCATCAATTGAGGATTGACCAGTCACTATTTGACCGTCGACTGGAATTTTTTCACCCGGTTTAACTAAAACGCGATCACCAATTACCAGCTCCTCAATAGGCAGCAGTATTTCCTGATTATCTCGGATCACCAAGGCTTCTTTAGCCGAAAGGTGCATGAGTTTTTTAATGGCTTCAGAGGTACGACCCTTAGAAAGAGTTTCAAAAAACTTTCCGAGAGTAATCAGAGTCAAAATAACCGCAACAGACTCGAAGTAGAGCTGATGGATGTGGTGATGATGTCCCAAAATCACATGGTAGGTGCTGTAAAGACTGTAAAGAAAGGCTGCGCTGGTTGCTACTGCAACTAGGCTATCCATATTAGGATGGGCCTTGCTCAAAGATTTAAATCCTGATCTGTAAAAGTGCCAGCCCAATACCATAACTGGTACTGTTAATAGAAGCTGACTCAGAACAAAAACCAGCGGATGAGAGTGATGGTCTAAAATCTGTGGCAGGGGCAGTCCCACCATACTTCCCATTGATATATATAAGAGAGGAAGGGTAAAAATTGCAGACCAAATCAAGCGGACTTTCATACCGGCAAGGCGCTTTAGCTCTCGCTCTTCTTGGCTGGCATCTTTCTTTTCATCAAAAACATGAGCACTGTAACCTGAATCTGCAACCGCTTTTGCTATCCGATCAGCATCTAGTTGTTGCTGATCGTAGGTCACTGCCATCTTTTCAGTAGTTAGATTAACAGCGCAACTTTCTATACCTTTTAATTTTTTGACAGCTCCTTCGATAGTAGCGGCGCAGGCTGCACAGACCATTCCATCGACAACATAGGTTTCTTTAACCATAAAAATACCTCCTTACTCATTTTAGGCTGCGCCAGTTTCATGACAGCGACACTGGCCAGGTGTGCAGTCGCAGGTTACCTCGGTAACGACCTGTTTAGCGGATAAGATATCCTGCAGCGTCTTGATATCTTGCGCCGTCATAGATGTTTCTCCTAACAATTTCCCCAGAAGGTCTGCATGCTTGGTGACACAAATCTTATCTAACTCTCCTTTTATACTTGCTAGATTTGCATCGTCTTCTGATACTTCTGTCCAATAAAGATAGCTGCGTCCCTCGCGACGACTAAGTAAAATGCCTTTATCAGCTAAACGGCCGATCAAAGTCTTGATAGTGGACTCTGACCAATCCTTCTTACTAGCCAAAACAGCAATGATCTGTTTACTGGTGACCTGCCCTTTTGTCCAGACAACTCGCAGGACTTCCCATTCTGCATTTGAAATCATATCAGCCTCCTTCAAAATATTTTCATTTACGTTTGTAGATATATTATATCCTGTTTGTTTACGTTTGTAAACTATTTTGTTTAAAAAAGAAAAATTCAGCAACAATCTATCGATGGCACGCCAACATTCCAGAGAAAATAGGAAAGCAAGAACACATGGTAGCAATGCTATCACCTATAAAATAGGAATAGGATAAAAATCACAATTTCCCAGAAACCAACTTCCCTCCTCTTTCTATTTTGGGACTCGGGTCAAATCATCCGCTGGATAAGAGAAGGGCTAGGAAAAAAACAGCCAGTTTTCATACTTTAATCCTCCCTTTAATGCATAGCGGTTGGCTGATTTCCCTTTTGCTACAATATCAGAGACTAACATAAGAACTCAGCCTAGAAGTCTATTTCTCTGAACCTCTTGCCAACGTAGGATAAATGAAAATGCCAATGGTTTAAATTGTCCTGAAGATAAAGGATTTCCGCTCGAGCTAAGTTACTCAAACGCTAGATTTGAAGCAACTAATAAAATTTTCAAAGATATCAGGCGTCAAGACTGGGAAATTTCTTTCATTTGATCATCTACATGATAAGATACACATACATCATTAACAATTTAGTCTGGTAAAACAACCTTTTGCTCTTATCTCTTCTAAACCGAGTGCTTAAAAATTAAAAGCCGGGATAGTTTTTCCACCGATTTGATGCTTTAAACCGCAAAAACTCCCTTCATAGATGCGGATACTAGTGAAATTTTTGTTTTTTCACTGTCCACTACGAGGGGAGTCTATCATTTTTTATGCGTAATTTTGTGGATTACATGCTTTTGTGGCTGAGGCCAGGCCATCGTGGAAAATTATCCCAAAACTTTTTTGCTTAACCTTTTTTCTCCAGATCGCGCAGCATCTGATCGATCTTATTCCCATAAGCGATAGATTCATCCTTGATAAAGGTTAGATCTGGGATTTTATACATTTGGAGGTTCTTACCAAGTTCCCTCTTAATGGTTCCCTTGGCTTTTTCCAGACCAGTTTGGGCCTTTTGATTATCCGAAGCTAGATCACTCATAATGGTGTAGTAGACCTTGGCCATAGATAAATCTCCTAGCATTTGGACATCGGTGATGGTTACACCAGAGACACGAGGATCCCGTACTTTCTTTTGCAGAATTTCATTGACCTCACGTTTGATTTCCATACCTACCCGATCGGTACGAAATGAATTAGCCATGTGCCCACTCCTTTCTCTAAATGATTGGAGGCTTAGCGCTCAATTTCTTCCATGATATAGGCTTCAATGGTATCATCAACTTTGATATCATTATATCCTTCAATCATGAGGCCACCTTCTTGGGCATTGCCAACTTCTTTGACATCGTCCTTAAAGTGACGAAGACTGGCTAATTTGCCATCGTAAATAACGACACCATCACGAATCACACGAACACTGGACTCGCGGGTGACTTTACCGCTCGTCACCATAAAGCCACCAATGGTACCAACCTTAGAGACTTTAAAGGTTTCACGAATGATCGCTTCTCCCATAATTCTTTCTTCATATTCAGGATCCAGCATGCCTTTCATGGCATCTTCAATTTCTTCAATTACCTTGTAGATGATGCTGTGGAGACGGATTTCAACTTCATCACTTTCTGCCTGCATACGCGCCTGCGGTGTTGGACGCACATTAAATCCGATAACGACGGCATCAGACGCCTCTGCCAATGTAATATCCGACTCGTTGATAGCACCGACAGCCGAATGGACAATCGTTACCTTAGCTCCCTCAACTTCAATCTTTTGCAGTGACGAGGCGAGGGCTTCAACAGATCCTTGAACATCTGCTTTGATGATCACATTAACAGATTTAACTTCACTGTCTTTAAGAGTATCAAAGAGATTTTCCAGACTAACGCGATGATTAACTTGACGTTGCTTAAGCAGGGCACGCTTGGCACGCTCTTCTCCAGCTGCACGGGCAGCTTTTTCATCTGCATAGACGGCGAAATGATCACCAGCCATCGGCGCTTCGTTAAGACCAGTGATAGAAACTGGTGTAGAAGGCAGGGCAGACTTGACACGGCGGCCTAAGTCATTAGCCATAGCGCGAACTCGACCGAACGTATTACCAACAACGATCGGATCTTGCACATGTAGCGTTCCTTGCTGAACCAGAAGGGTGGCAACAGCACCTTTTCCTTTATCCAAACGCGCTTCGATCACCGTACCGATAGCGCGAACTGTCGGATCAGCCTTCAGCTCTTGAATTTCAGCAACGAGGAGTACTGTTTCCAAAAGTTCATCAATATTTTTATTGAATTTCGCTGAAATTTCAACAAATTCAGAATCACCACCCCAAGCCGTAGAAATGACACCATGCTCAGCTAATTCCCCAATAACGCGCTCAGGATTAGCACCTGGCTTATCAATCTTGTTAATGGCAACGATAATTGGTACTCCAGCAGCCTTGGAATGGTTGATGGCTTCGATGGTCTGCGGCATGACACCATCATCAGCTGCCACAATCAAAATAGTAATATCAGTAACAGAAGCACCGCGTGCCCGCATACTAGTAAAGGCAGCATGTCCCGGTGTATCCAAGAAGGTAATCTTCTTGCCACCAGCTTCGATCTGGTAAGCACCGATATGCTGGGTGATCCCACCAGCTTCGCCTGTAGCAACACGTGAATTACGCAGGGTATCAAGCAAGGTTGTTTTACCATGGTCAACGTGTCCCATAATAGTCACAACAGGAGCCCGTTCGACCATCTGATCTTCATTGAGGTAATCTTCTTCAACAAAGAAACGCTCAATATCTGCATCATCCACTTCAATCTTTTTCTTCGGATCGATGCCATAATCAACCATCAGTAGCTCGATAGTATCACCATCCAAAGATTGATTTTGAGTAGCCATCACGCCCATCATGAAGAGCTTCTTGACAATTTCAGCTGGTTCACGCTTAATACGTTTAGCGATGTCTGCAACAGTCATCCCTTCTGTATACTCAAGTTCCTTAGGCAATTCGTGGAATTTCCGCTCTGTTACTGGCTTAGGAGCCGTATTGTTATTGCGGTTATTCTTACCTTTTTTATTTTTCTTATTAGTGTTCCAGTTGCTGTTTCGTTGATTTCTCACTTGGTTTTGATTATTCCACTTTTTATTTTTATTTGACTTTGGTCCGTCTTCATTCTCGCTAGCAAAATCGCGCGATTTATCAGGCCGATTTCCCTTCTTACGGCGGTTATCCTTGGCAGGAGCCGGCTTAGTCACAGCAGCAGGGGCTGGACTAGCCTGAATGGGAGGAGCTACGATTGCAGAAGCTTCCTCTTTGGCCTGTCTCCTTTGACGAGCCTGCTCTTGTTGTTGAGCCACTCGCTGCTTATTTTCCTGTTCCTGACGGAAACGATTCTCGCTTTCTCGCGAGTACTCTGCATTTTGCTCAGCTTTTAAGGCAGCAGCTCTAGCTTTGAAGTCGATACGCGGCCCTTGATTTTGCTGCTTACGATTATTATCGCGACGATTGTTATTTTCGCGATTTCCCTGACGATTGTCACGGCGGCGTTCATTGTCTTGACCATCACGGCGATTGTTTTTGTTGCGGCCGTTTTGTTTGTTTTGGCGGCGCTCTGCCTCTGCTTTTGCTCTAGCTTCACGCTCAGCCTTGAAATTACGGATTTTAGGCTTGGCAGCAGGTTTGGAAGCGCTCTTGTCCTGAGCTGTTTTAGTAGCAAGTCTTTGAGCTTCTGGTGCGGTCGTCGCTTGCGCTGACTTCTCTGCAGCGGTTTCTTTGTCATCAGCTTTTGCTGCAGCTGGTTGAGTTGAAGCAGCTTGCTGGGCTACACTTTTGGGAGCCGATGAGGTAAAACTGCTGGTCAAGCGTTGGGCATCCGCCTCTTCTAAGCTTGAGGAATGGCTCTTAACATCCAAACCCAAGCTTTTGGCTTTTTCAACAACCTCTTTACTTGGTTTGCCAAGTTCCTTGGCAATTTCGTATAATCTTTTCTTAGACAAATCTTGTCCTCCTATTCTTTAATCCATAAGAGTCCTCATTTTCTTTGCAAATCCAGCGTCTGTGATGGCCAAAACCTTACGAGAACGGCCGATAGCAACGCTTAATTCCAGTGCCGAAAACACTGTGGAGAATTCTATATCGTAGTAGTGACATTTATCAGTTATTTTTTTCTCAAGATTGGGGGCAGCGTCATTAGCTAGAAAAACTAGTCTAGTCTGGTGCTTCTGCAACGCTTTGATAACTAGTTCCTCACCTGAGATAATACAGCCAGCCCGTTGAGCTATCCCAACTAAGTTCGTTAATTTTTCTAGCTTATTCAAGGCCCAACTCTCTTCTTTTGACTTTGTGATCTACATAAGCAATCAATTCATCGTAGAATTCCTCAGAAACGGCCATAGAAAAACTGTGGTTAAAGACTCGCTTCTTCTTAGCTAACTGGGCTTCCTCATTGTCCAGTTTAATATAGGCTCCACGGCCGTTTTGTTTGCCTGTCGGGTCGATAAAAACTTTTCCTTCCTTATTTTTAACAATACGAAGGAGATCCCGCTTATCGATAACTTCCCCTGAAACAACTGATTTTCGCAAAGGTATTTTTCTTGTTTTTGGCATAAAACACCTTCCTTTACTTTTTAATCTGTATCCTTTAGCTATCCCTATTCCAGCTCTTCGGCCGATAGATCTTCTTCGATCACTTCAACTGGAGCAGCAGTTTCAGCTGATAGATCTTCTGCCGAACTTTCACCATCCGAAAGTAGAGAATCTGCATCAAGATCATAAAGTTCTTCTGTTTGTTCACTTTCACCTTCCATTGCTTCGTACTCACTGGCTGACTTGATATCAATACGGTAACCAGTTAGGTGGGCAGCCAAGCGGACATTTTGTCCACGACGTCCGATTGCTAGTGACAGTTTGTTATCAGGAACCACAACAGTGGCATGCTTGCTGTTTTCATCATCGAAGATCACATAATCCACCTCAGCAGGGGCGATAGCATTATAGATAAATTCTGCTGGATCTTCCTCCCACTGAATCACATCAATGTTTTCTTCCACTGGAATTTCGAGTCCTGTCTTAGTATCCACACGAACTGGGTGAAATTTACTAATAACCTTTTTGATATTAGCACCACCGCGACCTACGATGGTACCGATAGCATCAACATTGGAATTGTGACTGCGGACAGCAACCTTGGTACGGTCACCTGCTTCGCGAGAGACACTCATGATTTCGACAGTACCGTCGAAAACCTCGGGAATTTCTTGTTCCATGATGCGTTTGATGAATTGGGGATGGCTGCGACTTACAAAAACGTTAACACCGCGCGGGTTATTCTCAACCTTGTAAACGTAAACCTCAATGCGGTCGTGAGATTTGAAAGTTTCACCCGGAATTTGGTCCTGATGAGATAATTGGGCTTCAATCGAACCAAGATTGACATAGATGAAACGCTGGTCAAAACGTTCAACCGTACCTGTCATAATTTCACCTTCGTGCTCTTTATACTCACTGTAAGTGATCTCACGCATTTGACGGCGCATTTTCTCCATGATGGTTTGCTTAGCTGACTGGGCAGCTACACGTCCAAATTCCTTTACAGATTCTTCAAAGCGAATTTTATCGCCTAGTTCATAAGCAGAGCTAATCTTTAAAGCTTCGGCAAGACTGATTTCCAAGCGGCTGTCAAAGACTTCTTCAACGACTTCGCGGACACTGTAGACTTGGAAATCACCAGTTTTTTCATTATACTCTACTTCACAGCTCTCAGACTGACCATAGCGACGTTTATAGGCTGATTTCAATGACTCTGTGACGGCGTCGATAATATCTTTTTTATCAATATGTTTTTCTTCTTCCAGAATACGGAAGGCTTCTAGCATTTCTTTGCTCATAACAATAGTTGCTCGCTGTTTTAGCCGAGCTCTTATCCTTTCTAGTTGTATAATTTAACGCGTTTATAGTTGGTTCAACACTTTTAAGCCTAAAGCCTAACAGCCATCCTAGCCTTGGCCACTGTCTGATAAGGAATCTCGACTGTCTTTTGCCTAGTCTTATCCATATAAGTTATCGTCAGAGTTTCACCGTCAAAAGCAATTAAATCCCCTTCAAAAATTTTTACTTTATCAATAGCTTTGTAAAGACTGACATTGATATAAGAACCAATAGCACTCTTGAGACTGTCAGCGGTCTTAAGAGGGCGCTCTAAGCCAGGGCTGGAGATCTCTAGCATATACTGGTTGGGAAAGGGATCTGGTTTGATCGTATCCAGCAGGGGACTGATAATATCGGTCAAGGCAGCCGTGTCATCTACAGTGATTCCTTCAGGCTTATCTACCAAGATAGATAGAACATAATCAGAACCCATCTTTTCATAGACCACATCAACCAGTTCAAAAGGCTCAGGAATAACTGGTTTAACCAAGTCACTCACGGTATCTACAATAGTTTGATTGGCGATAGTAACTTCCTCTTCTTTCTAGTTTTCAAAGGAAAACAAAATCAATACATAAGAGGCGAAGTCATAACTCCGCCTCCTTCTTTTCGTATTCTTGAGCATAGTATAGCATGTTAACCCCTTGATTGCAAGGATAATATGCACTTTAGGCCCATATTTAACCAATTTTTTCAAATCTCACAGCAAAACCTGCTTCTGCAGCAGGATTAATCTGATAATATCTAGATTTCTCATCTATTATCTCAGGGGCCCGTAGAATGCCGATAGCGCAACGGCTCTATATCTGGCTGCTCAATCTTAAACAGAAAGGATATCACTTTCTCTTACTGGGTATTCAAACGCAGACTAACTTCTCTAAAATTACTATTCTTAGAGCTTTTGGAAGCTCTGCATTAACATCTCCATTTTGACTGTATCCGCTGGCTCCTTGCCTCTTGTTATCTAAAGTCAGCCCAAAAGCTCAACATTTAGGTGGGGCGCCTTGCTTTCAAACAAACGGCATTAGACCCCTTAAAATTCCAATCGCTTTTTATTTTTAGAACTGTAGCAACACGAAGTTTGGATAGCCACTCTTATTAACCAAACGGAGTTAGCAAGAGGGGAAATCTAATTCTAATTCACTCTAGTGATTGACCCTTGTTATCAAGTGCTCCGCACTTAGATAACAAGCCACTGGCGTACCCTAAAAACAAGGAGAAGAGGGGATTCGAACCCCCGAGCCCCGTTAAGGACTACACGCTTTCCAAGCGTGCGCACTCGGCCACTATGCGACTTCTCCATTATAAATGTCACACAAGTGACATTATAACATAAAAACTTTTTAAAACCTAGCCTCAACTCGATAGATAGTCTGACCTTTTTGAGAAAATTTTTCTTCATATTCAGTCATTATATTTCCCTCAAAATTGCTGGCATGCAAATCCAGCCAAACCTTTTGCAAGGTCATGCCATACTGCGAAAAGCTAGCGAGACTATACTCAAATAATCCACGATTATCTGTTTTAAAATGAATCTCGCCATGCGGTGGTAAAATCTGCTTGTAGGAATCCAAAAAATTCTTATAGGTTAGACGGCGCTTTTCATGCTTTTTCTTGGGCCAAGGATCAGAAAAATTGAGGTAAAGGAGGTCAATTTCTTCCTCATCAAAATAATTAGTTAAGCTGGAGCCATCGACTCGTAGTAAGCGGATATTGTCCGCCCTGCTCTCTAATACCTTGTCCAAGGCATGGCTGAGAACTGATACTTGAATATCAATTCCAATGTAGTTAATATCAGGGTGAGCAGCCGCCATGCCTGCAATAAAAGCTCCCTTGCCTGAGCCTACCTCAATGTGGATGGGATTAGCATTGCCAAAAATTTTATGCCAGTTTCCCTTGGCATCCTGAGGCCTTAAAACAACAATCTGAGGATTATTAGCGAGATGCTCCTCGGCACCCTTACGTCTTCTTACTCGCATTTTACTTTTTACCAACTATCTCGCGAAACTTACGCAAATCGTAAATTTCTTGATTAACATGCTCCATATCATTTTCATCATAACACTTGAGCACTTGGGTCAAATAGGACAGCTGTCCGAACCAGGCTACTTTTTTCATGACGAGGTCATTATTTTTATAGCCATAGTAGCTGAGCCATTCACTCCAGTGGGTATAAGGAATATAGTGGCTGAGCATGTAAGCAACATCGTACATACGGTCAGTCAGGCGCACAGAATCCCAGTCGACAAGATAGATTAAACCACTGGTCGTAATGACCCAATTGCTGTGGCGTAAATCACCATGGACAATTGTTGCTTTTTCAGGGTCAAACTCAGGCAAATCATCCTTGAGTTCTTGAGCAATAGACTGGAGAAAAGAATTCGCTCGCAGCTGCTCAGGTACATTGTTTTCCCAATCAATGACTAAATCTCTCGGCGTCTCAATTTTATAGTTAAGCTGGGAAAGCTGATTAACCAAGGTTCTTGACCGGTGCATACGCAAAAGAATCTGGATGATTTGTTTACTGCCCATGTCTTGCTTATTAAGAATGCGACCATTCAGCCATTCTTGTGCACTCATAACATCACCATTCGACATCCGCTTAGCCCATAGAAGCTGGGGGGCAATTTGTTCCTTAGCCAGAGCAGCCAAGATTGGTGTTGTATTCATTTTGACGAAGACGCGGTCGCCATTGGGATAAGTCCCAACATAGGCCTTGCCGCTTTTACCGCGCAAGGGTTTTAAAGTTAAATCTGAATCTGTAGTTGTCACAATAGCTCCCTTTCTATTAATGCTTATTTCGATGCCTTAATTGTCTTCTTATTTTACTTGTTTTATCAAGCCTCGTCAATCATCCTCTTCAATTTATAAGGCAAGTAAAGTTCTACCAAGAAGAGGGTCAGCCCGCACAAGAGCACTAACCCTTGCCAAGAAAAAGCAAAAGTTAGAAAAACAAGTACTTCTATCAAAGAAATGACATAAAGGATTCCTCTCAAAACTTGCTTGAAATTACGCTTTTGCAACCCAGCTTCTAAGGGAAATAACTGAGTAAGATACTGATAGTCATAGTGGTTGGCGAGGGCCAATAATTGAAAGAGTAACAGATAATTGAAAAGAAGTGACAGAACAACCCCTATCAGTCCTGTTCGGATAAATCCTATACTAAGAAGGCTGAGAGCCAGCAAACGTAGACTAAGTCCTAAGTAATCACCGCTGCGTAGGTAAGCTCTCAGGTAGAGATTGGACCAGAGACTGCTGTGCTTTCGGGGTAGCCGAGCCAGCAGCCCATCTAGATAAGCACGGCGTTTTGTTCGACTGGAAATTCCCTTGACTCTAGTAAAAAGAGAGTAAAACTTAAGGATGGACTGGCGACGTCCCTGCTCCTGCTGGATGGCTTCGGTCCAATTGAGGCGATTTTGATTGACTAATTTCCGGCTTTTGAAAGCTAGAACGATTGCCTTGATCAGCAGCATGAGAATCAAGAAAATGCTAAAGCTTAGTTTAGAAAGACCTAAAGCTAGAAAAAGAGGAGCTAGGAGTACTAAAAACAGTGTCTGCACGCTCCCCCAAAGTATAAAGGAGCGTAGCCTAGCCTGCCTGATATGACCAACTATTTGTTTCTCCTTAGGTAGGTAAAAAATCTGGTCAGCTGGCTCTAGATAGGTCGCTATTCTTCCTGACCACAGCAGCAATACACTGGATACGCCTAATCCTACCAGAATAGGCCAGTGATTTTTAGGGAAGTGCTGCAGGAGGTTACTGTATTGGACCAAAAGAAAGCCCAAAAGAACAAACAATACGATAACAAAATGATCATTGAAGACATAACGTAGGTACTTGATGCATTGTTGGTTAAAGTCAAAGCGACGTTTGGCAAATATATCCTTCATCCTAAACCTCTTTTGTCAATGTCATGTAGATATCATTGAGACTAGCACCATCTTGACCAAAATTCTTCCGCAAATCTGCCAAAGTCCCCTGTGCACGAATCTGTCCTTGATGAAGAATAACGAAGGAGTCACACATTTTCTCAGCGGAGTCTAGGACATGAGTAGACATTAAGATGGCTGTCCCCCTAGCCTTTTCTTCTGCTAACAAATCAGTTAAATCATTGATAGCCACAGGGTCCAACCCAAGAAAGGGTTCATCAACAATCAGTAGACGCGGTTTAACAATAAGCGCACAGATAATCATAACCTTCTGCTTCATTCCTTTAGAAAAGTTCACTGGAAACCAATCTAACTTATCAGTGAGACGAAAGAGGTCCAAAAGCTTCTCAGCTCTTTCCATCGCTTGGTCAGTCGGAATATCATAAGCCATAGCAACCGTTTCCAAATGTTCCTTTAGGGTCAGTTCCTCATACAGACTGGGAGTCTCAGGGATAAAGCCAATTTTTCGACGGTAGGCTGCCTGATCCTGATTCAGGCTCAAGCCATCAATCGTGACGCTACCTTGATAAGGGGTTAAAAGGCCGATAATTTCTTTAATAGTTGTTGATTTCCCAGCACCATTGAGGCCGATCAGACCAATCAATTGACCATCCGGTACATCAAAAGAAATTTCCTTAAGGACAGGCAGATTGAAGTAACCGCCGGTCATCTTCTCTATTTTCAGCATAATGTTCTCTCTAATTTTTGATATAATCATTATAACAAAAACATCATTTGATGAACAAATTGGAGACTAAAGGGCTGCAAAATGGTTCTGCCACCTTAATGCAATCTTTTCTTTTGCTGCAGCTGCCTAGTTTACGTACTTATAGATTGAGAGGATTTAAAATGGACAAGTGTATTTTTTGCCAAATTATTGCGGGAGAAATCCCATCATCAAAGATTTATGAAGATGATAAGGTTCTGGCCTTTCTGGACATTTCGCAGACGACCAAGGGACACACCTTGATTATTCCAAAAAAGCATGTTCGAAATATGCTTGATATGTCTGAGCAGGTGGCAACGGATTTATTTAAACGCTTGCCAAAATTGGCACGCGCTGTTAAAACTGCTACAGGAGCTAAGGGGCTGAATATTCTCAATAATAATGAGGAAATCGCCGGTCAGAGTGTCTTTCACGCTCATGTTCATATTATCCCTCGTTACAGCAACCAAGATGAAATTGGTATTACCTTTACTGAACATGAACCTGATTTTGAAGCACTAGGGCAGCTGGCTCAAGCGATTGCAAGTGAGGTGACTAAATGAGACTGAAAACCTTTTTACTTTCGGGCCTAGCTGGCTACGGTGCTTATCAAGCCTACTATCATCGCTATACCATTAAAAGAACTCTCATAGAAACTGCTCAAATCTGGGAAAAAGCTCAGACCGATGTCACCAATATCAAAGATAATTTACAAATTATTCAGCAAGAGCTGAAACAGATTAAAAACTATAAGACAGATCTGACTTACCAGTTCAATATTTTTGAGCAGGAGGCCGAGGGACGTCTGCATGAGATCCAGCAACGGATGAATAAATGGCAAGGCAATAATGATTAAAGAGCTTTTATTAGTCCTAAATATATTTGCCGAATAGCTTGAACAAGGTCTTATAAACGGCTTCTAAACTGCTTTCCCCTGCCACTTTACTCAGTCTTGAGCTGCTTGCTTATCCATCAATCATAAGCTCTAAAAAAGCAATTCTTATCCTATCTCAAAAGGCCAACTCTGCATCACTGTCGAGCTGGCCTTTTTATTTATACCAAAATCAAATGAGACAAGGTGGTGAAGTTAAAGTGGTTAAAAGGTTATCTAGGGAAAGCTCATTTTGTCGCTGCTTTGAAGTCATAAAAACAGCGAAGCATCCCATTTACTAATAGCAACCATCATTGGCTTCTTTAGTCCCTCACTAGATTGGATTGATCATGAAATTTCTGCTCACGTCGTAACTGGCCGCAGGTTACCATTAATAGCTAGGGATACTATTGCTACCATAGTTACCATTGGAGCCTGCTTCACCAGAATTACTATAAGCACCCACATCATTGCCATATCCGCCTACTGCGCCGCCCGTATCACCGCCGCTAGAACCAGCTCCTGGGGCATAGCCACCGTCACTATAGCTGCTACCACTACCACTACCATAATCGCTATAACCACTGTCAGAGCTAGCGTCTGAAGAAAAGCTGCCATCACCATAGATGTCTTCATAGAGAACTGCATTCGTTTTTAAATTAGAAGCTGTTCCTTTTTTCAATCCTAATTCCTTTTTAATGCGATTTTGAATCTTAAGAATACCATCAGCATCCGCCAACTGGTAAGAACCACCGTCAATCATAGCATCTGTCCCTTTAAGCTGGTAGGTTTTGACATTGCTAATAGCGTCTTTGTAGCCTAGAAGGTTGGTTAGGTTGTTGGAGGATAAGTCAATGTCTGTCTGCATATTTTTACTAACAGCTTTGAGGATTCTTTGATAATTACTAACGCTGCTACCCATATTGAGCAATTTGGCAACAACCTTTTGGATAACTTCCCGCTGGCGCTTTTGACGGCCATAATCGCCTTCTGGATCATCATAACGCATCCGAGCATAAACCAGAGCCTGCTGACCATTAATATGGTGGGTTCCTGGTTCAACAGTTGCTGTGTACTCAGGTTCATTTTCAGCAATAGAGATGGGAAAATCAAAATTATTAGTAACTTTAATACCACCAACGGCATCAACCAAATCAACCAACCCCTGCATATTGACCTGCATATAATAGTCAATATTAATATCAAGGAGATCCCCAATGACCGATAAGGATTTCTTGGTACCACCACTAGCATAAGCTGCATTTAATTTAGCCTGATTTTCAGAATCTGAGTCTCCAGACATGTTAACTAAAACATCGCGCTCCAAACTAGTCATGGTGGTCTTCTTTGTTTTAGGATTAACGGTGACCAGAATCATAGTATCACTGTTACCTTCCCATGTTTCCTTACGCTGAGAATCACCGGTATCCACCCCCATGAGCAAAATCGAGAAAGGCTCAGTCTGCTCGATGGCATTGCTGGATGCTCCGTACTGCTTAAAGGTCTTGGCTAATTGATTATTAGAAAAGCTAAGGGCACTCCCGCCATAAGCAAGACCTGCAACAACTGTTGTCACGATAATGGCAGACAACATTAAAAAAATTTTTCTTCCTAGTTTCATATCTATCCTTACTATAGTGCTCTACTCATAGAGTAGATATCAAGATACTGATTATCTCTACTTAGCACAGCAGCCTTCTGTCTGCTGACAATCTCAAAACCAAACTTTCGGTAAAGATGAAGAGCAGGCTTATTTCTAACCTGAACAGTCAATTCTAACTGTTCCAATAATTGAGTTTCCTGCGCCCAATCTAAGACTAACTCCAGCAGGGTCTGACCTAGACCATAGCCGCGATAATCTTTAGCAACAGCTAGGAATATATCACCTGACCAACCACCTGTTGCCATCTGAAAGCTGACCAAATTCAAGAGGCCAAGGACCTGGCTTCCTGACTTGGCAAGCAGGCAAATATCACGCTCACTTTTAGACTGCTTCAATAAGAATTCTGCCATTTGTTCTGGTGCCAGACTAGGCCTATCCTTAATAATCAAGTCAGTCTCCGCTGTAAGCTCATTTAAAAATTGACTCACATAAACAGCTTCCTGAGCTCTGGCCTCTTCAAAAACAATCTCTTGGCTAGTCATTAAGCTTCTCCACTAAGTCGCGGGAACGCTGTCCAGTCCCCCTAAGAGAGACCTGACGACCATCATTAGTTAGAGCAATGACTATTTCTAAATAGTCAGCCGGTAGGCTACCGGCTAGAAGCTCTCCCCATTCAATAACAGTTACTCCATTACCAAAGAGAAAATCATCTAAGTCAATAGAATCCGGATCATCCCCAATGCGATAAACATCCAGATGGTAGAGCGGAAGTCTCCCTTCATACTCGCGCACAATCGTGTAGGTCGGACTTTTAATCATTTGATCAATATCTAATGCTTTAGCAATTCCCTTAGTCAGCGTGGTCTTACCGGCTCCGAGTTCCCCCTTCAGCACAAGAATATCTTGTGCCTGTAGAGCTTGTCCGATTTTAATTCCAATAGCTATTAGCTCATCTTCACTATGACTATAAAACATAAAGCCATTATATCAAAAAAGCAGTTTCCGTCCAATTTTTTCTGCCCATCTGGTCTTTTGTTCTGCAAAAAAGACTGCCGCAACAGCCTTTTTGCAAGAGAAACTAAAGAATTGCTAAGCTTATGAAGTTCAGTATAAAGAGAAGATCCAAAATCCAGAGAATGGCATGAACATCCTTGGCTTCTCCCTTGATAATTTTTACCAGAGTGTAGGTGATAAAACCAGCAGCAATGCCATAAGTAATACTATAAGCAAATCCCATAAAAATGGACGTAAAGAAGGCAGGTACAGCTTCTGAGAGATCATCCCATTGGACATTTTTCAGATTAGATAGCATCATGATCCCAACAATAATCAAAATCGGAGCGGTAGCCTGTGTTGGTACAATAGATACCAAAGGACTAAAGATACTAGAAACGGCAAAGAGAATCGCCACAACCAAGGCAGTCAGGCCTGTTCGTCCACCTGCACCAATGCCTGCTGCTGATTCAACGTAAGTCGTTACGTTGGAGGTTCCAGCGATTGCACCAACTGATGTCCCTACCAAATCTGAAAATAAAGCACGATCTAGCCCTGCTGACTCCTTGTTTTCACCGGTAGTTGCTACAATCCCAACCTTTTCACCTGTACCAATTAAAGTACCGATTGTATCAAAAATATCAGTCAGAGAAAAGGCTAAAATTGCCATGAGGACACCTGGAACCTGCGAAGGAGTGGCAAAAAGAGAACCCAGTCCCTGACTGCCAAGAGCTACTCCAAAGATACTTTTCAAGTCGTGAAAGGAGGCGGTTAGACTTGTTGCCTGCCAATCAATCGCCCCAAGTTTAACGACCCCTAGGAGAATTCCGACAAGGGTGGTTAAGGCAATGGAAATAATGACTCCACCACGAATTCCTTTAACGATGAGGATAATTGTGATAGCTAAACCAATGAGCGCAAGAAGAACAGCCGGATTATTAAAAGGCACTAAGCCTGGTGTTGCTGAAGCATCTGCAGTAATAGAGGCGGCGGCTTTGCCAGCTCCTTTACCTGACACTGTATAGGTGTGAGGATCAATGGCAAAGTGAAGAAAGCCGGCATTTTTGATACCAACATAGGCTAAAAAGATACCAATACCAGCTGAAATAGCTGATTTAAGGGTTGCTGGAATAAATTCAATAATCATCTTACGAACCTTGGTGACCGTGATGATCAGCGAAATAACTCCACAAAGGAAGACCATAGCTAAAGCTTCCTGCCAACTGTAGCCCAATGAGAAGACAACTGTATAGGTAAAGAAAGCATTAAGTCCCATACCAGGTGCTTGAGCATAAGGCAGATTGGCATAAAAGGCCATCATGAGTGTTCCTGCAACTGCTCCAATAATCGTTGCTAGGAAAACACCCTGCTGGGGCATTCCTGTTTGGCTTAGCATGGCTGGATTGACAAATAAAATATAGGACATGGCAAAGAAGGTAGTTAGCCCTGCCATGATCTCTGTGCGGAGGTCTGTTCCGCGTTCCTGCAGTTTAAAAAATTTTTCCATTTTATGGAAGCATTCCTTTCTTATACTTCATCATCCTTAATTTTAAAGAACAATAATTTGATTATACCCTATAATCGTTCGGAAAACAACTCTATTTATCCAAAAACAGCCGAAACAAGCTAAATTTAGTTCACTTTCTAGTGCTAAAAATTAAAATCAATCGCTTTTATATTTTATCTTTCATTACCTATCGATCCCCCCATATAGCTCCTCTTGTTAGATTCCTTATTTTTTTCTGTTATAATAGGAAATATGACTCAGAAAATTATTGCATTGGACTTAGATGGTACCTTGTTGCGCAGCGACAATACTATCTCGAAGTATACCTTAGATACATTAAAAAAGATTAAAGCACTGGGACACCAGATTATTATTGTGACAGGACGTCCCTACCGCATGGCACAAGAGGCCTATCGGCAACTCGAACTCACAGGACCTATGATCAATTTCAATGGTGCACTGACCCACATTCCTGAAAAGAAATGGTCAGGCGAGTTGAATATGAGGATAGACAAGGACTACTTATTTGAAGCCCTTGCTAATTATGACGCCTTTGAGACAGACTTCTTAGCCAGTGAATACCGCAAAAACTTCTATATTACAATGGAGAATCGTCAATTGATCCCGCCAGAAATTTTCGGTGTTCCTAAGATTACTGACCAAATGGCCTTAATTCCTGAAAAAATTACACGGGATCCTAATGCTTTGCTTATGCAGACTCATGCTGAGGACAAATACCTGCTGGCAGATCAAATTCAGCAGCACTTTAAAAACGAAGTAGAGGTTGACTCTTGGGGAGGACCGCTCAATATCTTAGAATTTTCACCTAAAGGAGTAAACAAGGCCTTTGCCCTAAAGCACTTGCTGGAACGGTTGCGCAAAGATAAACAGGATCTTATCGCTTTTGGTGACGAACACAATGATACAGAAATGCTGGCTTTTGCTGGTACAGGATATGCTATGAAAAACGCCAGTGATACCCTCTTGCCTTTTGCAAATTTTATAACAAAATACAGCAACGATGAAGACGGGGTTGCTAGACAGCTGGCGGAAATATTCCTTTAACACTCAAAAACGATCATAATAATATAGGTAGAACCAGTCACCTTTAAATAAGAAGCTGACTGGTTTTTATGTGTTTGCAATCGGCTTAAAATTACACACCTTTTGCAAACAGATACATCGCTTCCTTTAAGACTTTGTCACTGTAAAAGCTACCTACCAGTCTGATCCTCATTTTCAACTTTGGGGCTGAGACAAAAATCCTGCCTCCATAAATTATTTGAGATATGACAGTTTGACGCAGTAATTGATTGAACGTCCTTATCTTGGGGCATAGTTCCATTTTCAGATAACCTCTTAAACAGTTCACTGGACTGTTTGAGAAAACCAAGATCAACTATGCAAAGGTGGGATTGAAATACTCCGGTGGAGTTTGGCTGTCTGGAGATATACTGCCAAATCCTGCCGCCTAAAAACAGGAAAGTGGCAGAGGCCTGGGCCTTAAAATAAGAGAGCGAGGAAAATCAAAATCGCAATTTCATCATGATTTACCGATTGAGTCCCACTCTCAAACAAGATTGATAATCTAGAATGGACGCACAAGCAGCAGATAGGGTCAAAAAGATAGTTTTTTTCCTAGACGCAAGCGTCTTCGTCAAACCTCCTATTTTTGCTTTATCTGCGGTCGCCCTTAGTATCTTGTAAATTGAACTCGGGCTGCAGATTGTGCAAAAAAGATAGATTTTTTCCTAAACGCAAGCGTCTTTGTCAAACCTCCTATTTTTGCTTTATCTGCGGTCGCCCTTAGTATCTTGTATAAAGAAGCAAATGAAAGTTTTTGCATTCTTTTGAAAATAGATGGGGTTTTCCAGAAATTTATCTTGACTTTTATCTGAAAGCGTTTTACAATAGACTTGTTCTTGACTGCCCCTAAACTCCAAAAGAAAAGTCCACGGGAGAGATTAGTAAGGAGTGTAGAGGTAACTAAATAAAAAGGAGGAAATTCAAGAATGGGTATCGGTATTATTATTGCCAGCCACGGTAAATTCGCTGAAGGTATCCACCAATCTGGCTCTATGATTTTCGGTGAGCAAGAGAAGGTACAAGTGGTCACTTTTATGCCAAATGAAGGACCTGATGACCTTTATAGCCATTTCAACGATGCTATCGCACAATTCGAGGCTGACGATGAAATCCTAGTCCTAGCCGACCTTTGGTCTGGTTCACCATTTAACCAAGCCAGCCGCGTTATGGGTGAAAATCCTGATCGCAAAATGGCCATTATTACAGGACTTAATCTGCCAATGCTGATCCAAGCCTACACTGAGCGCTTAATGGCTGCTGATGCGGGTGTTGGACAAGTAGCGGCAAATATCATTAAGGAGGCCAAAGACGGTGTTAAAGTGCTTCCTGAAGAACTTAATCCCACTGAGGAAGCGCCAGCTGCTGAAACTGGTTCTGCAGGTCCTAGACAGGGTGCGATCCCCGAAGGTACTGTTATCGGGGACGGTAAGCTCAAAATCAACTTGGCACGCGTAGATACACGTCTGCTTCACGGACAGGTGGCAACTGGATGGACACCAAACTCTAAAGCCAATCGGATCATCGTTGCTTCAGACACTGTCGCAAAAGATGAACTGCGTAAGAGTCTGATCAAACAAGCGGCACCTAACGGTGTTAAGGCTAATGTTGTGCCAATCAAGAAATTGGTTGAAGCATCCAAGGACCCTCGCTTTGGCGATACACATGCGCTCATCCTGTTTGAGACACCGCAAGAGGCTCTGGAAGCCATTGAAGGCGGGGTGCCAATTAAAGAACTTAATGTTGGTTCTATGGCTCACTCGACTGGTAAGACCGTTGTCAACAACGTCCTATCCATGGACAAGGACGATGTTGCAACCTTTGAGAAACTTCGCGATCTCGGGGTTACATTCGACGTGCGTAAGGTCCCAAATGATTCTCAGAAAGATTTGTTTGATCTTATCGAGAAGGCACATATTCAATAATTTTTATGTCATAAACGAAAGGAACTAGAATAATGTCAGTTATTTCTATTATTTTGGTCCTCATCATCGCCTTCTTTGCAGGGCTTGATGGTATCTTGGACCAATTCCAACTTCACCAACCATTGGTTTCATGTACCTTGATTGGGTTGGCTACAGGACACTTAGAAGCTGGGTTAGTTCTCGGCGGTGGACTGCAAATGATTGCTCTCGGTTGGGCAAATATCGGAGCGGCTGTAGCGCCAGATATTGCTTTAGCAGCAACGGCTGCAGCAGTTATCATGGTTAAAGGGGGAGATTTCTCTAAATCTGGTATTGGTGTTGCCCAAGCAGTGGCTATTCCACTCGCTGTTGCCGGACTTGCATTGACCATGTTGGTACGTACTATCTCTGTTGGGATTGTTCACGGAGCTGATACAGCTGCAACAAAAGGGAATATCCGCGCTGTCGAACGGGCTCACTTTACGGCCTTGATTCTTCAAGGTTTACGTATTATGTTGCCTGTAGCCCTCCTTCTTGCTCTGCCTACCCATACTGTACAAGAGCTGTTAAATGCGATTCCATCTTGGCTAAAAGACGGTATGACCATTGGTGGTGGTATGGTTGTTGCTGTTGGTTATGCTATGGTTATCAATATGATGGCAACCCGTGAAACTTGGCCATTCTTTGCCCTTGGTTTTGCTTTTGCTGCCGTTACCGATCTTACTTTAGTTGCTCTTGGTACAATTGGTGTCGCAGCTGCTCTTATCTACCTCAACCTGTCAGATATGGCTGGTAATGGAGGCGGATCTGCTGGTAGCTCTGGCGGTTCCGGAGATCCAATTGGCGATATCTTGGAAGACTATTAGAAAGGAGCAAAACAATGGCAGAAAGAATTCAATTAACACAATCTGATCGTCGTAAAGTTTGGTGGCGCTCAACATTCTTACAAGGATCTTGGAACTATGAACGGATGCAAAACTTGGGTTGGGCTTACTCACTGATTCCAGCGATTAAAAAGCTTTATACTTCTGAGGAAGATCGTTCTGCAGCTTTGGAACGTCACTTGGAGTTCTTTAATACCCACCCTTACGTAGCTGCCCCTATCCTTGGGGTAACATTAGCTTTGGAAGAAGAAAAAGCTAATGGAGCTGAAATCGATAATGCTGCTATCCAAGGGGTTAAAATCGGTATGATGGGACCCTTGGCCGGTATCGGTGACCCTGTTTTCTGGTTTACGCTCCGTCCGATCCTTGGTGCTCTTGGCGCTTCACTTGCACAAGCAGGTAATATTGTTGGCCCGCTGATTTTCTTCTTCGGGTGGAATATCATCCGTATGGCCTTCCTCTGGTATACACAAGAGTTAGGATTTAAAGCTGGTTCCGAAATTACCAAAGACCTTTCAGGGGGTATCCTCCAAAAGATTACTAAGGGAGCGTCTATTCTTGGTATGTTCATCTTAGCAGCCTTGGTTGAGCGTTGGGTTAGTGTTAAATTTGCTGTAGATTTACCAACAACTAAGCTTAGCAACGATAATGGTAAAACATTTGTCACTCTACCTAATGGTGCCGTTACCGGAGGCAAGTTAAAGGAAGCTATTGAAGGCTTTAATGACAACTTAAATCTTGGTCCTATCAAAACAAACAGCCTTCAAGGGCAGCTAGATTCATTGATTCCAGGCCTAATGGGACTTTTGTTAACTCTATTATGTATGTGGTTGCTTAGAAAGAAAGTGTCACCTATTGTTATGATTCTTGCACTTTTTGCGGTAGGTATCATTGCCCATGTTGCCGGATTGATGTAAGCAAGAAAACAAAGAGAGCTTTGGCTCTCTTTTTCTTATGGAATAATAGAAAAATGTATAAACCAAGTATTATGGCATAGTCAGTTAATCAAAAATTGAACAAGTAAAAACTGACCTTCTATTTCAGTATCTTATTGTTATTAAAGCCTTGGAGTCTATTCAAAAGCATGGGGACTAGATAGGTTGGAGCTTGTGTTCAACTTTTTTAAGAGCTTATCAAAATAGAATTTTTCGTCTCGCTTAACTTTTGGCTTCTGTAATTACTGTAATGGGTGAGAGCTCTACCAGAAGTTATAGAGCCTCTCAGAACACCATTAGGCAAGCCTAATAAAAGTAGTTTAATACAATAAAGTTTATACCTTAATTATCAATAAGCAACAAAATTTGCAATGCCTGAAATCCAACTATTAACAATAACATCAGTCAAGTCTTGCGCGGAAGTCTTAGTGACTTAGGAAAGTACTTCTGTGTCTATTGTTGAAAATTAATTAAGTGTCTCTTTTGTCACAATAATAATCTCGTTTTTCTTTTTATTTTTATCAGCTTTATGAGCTAACGGTGGCTATTATAAATCCTTACTTACCATTTGTTAAGTTAAAACTGGCTTAAAAATAGAAGTTTAACCTATACGCCAATCTAAGAAATAAACCCAAAAAATTACGAACCATTATAAAGGATGCCACTATTAGACTAAAAGACAGTCGGGCTTCAGCTATCCGATTAGTTTAAGCCCTATATAAAAAGCTCTAGACCATACATGGCGTAAGTCCTCCTTTTTTGGTATAATATAGAAAAATTCTTAAGGTAGAAAAGATGGCACAATCACTTAATACAAAGGTCGAACTAGCGACCACTGGGGTCTTCTATCTCGGCATGGGAAACAAGGTCGGCAAGTATCTTATCGGCGATAAAGCTTTAGAGTTTTACAATGATAAAAATCCCGAGGACTATATCCAGATTCCTTGGACGTCGGTCGATAAAATAGGGGCCAATGTCTCTGGTAAAAAAATTAGTCGTCACTTTCAAGTTTTTACCGAGCAGGGAAAATTCCTCTTTGCATCAAAAGATTCGGGTAAAATTCTTAAAATCGCTCGTGAACAGGTCGGTAACGACAAAATCGTCAGATTACCAACCCTCTTGCAAAAGATTGGATCCAACCTCAAAAATCTCGTATCACGTAAGAAGTAACGGAAATAGTTTTCGTTACTTTTATTTTGAACTATCAGTGATTGGATACTGCGGACTTTGCGTTCGCTTGTTGAACTGCTTGCTCATTTCCAAGCTCGTGAAAAAACGCTCCACTGGAGCTGACTCGCTCTCTCATTTCCAAGCTCATGAAAAAACGCTCCACTGGAGCGTTTTTTTTAGTAATAACGGGCGAAGGGAAAGAGGCTGTCTATTTTATTAACTAGCTTTGGAATTTTAAGAGATTGAAATAAATGCAAGCGCAGTTTTTCAATAAGGCCTGACACGACAAAAATTAGAAGAGCTGTTCCTAAAATAATCAGGGGGAATAAGACAATGGGGAAATCAACAAAAGGAACAAAAATATCCTTGAGCCAAAACCTTACTAAAAGAGGGTTGAGATGGACGAGATAGATCCCTAAAGTCGTTGGAGAAAAAAATTGAATGAGTCTAGCAAAGTGGCCTTTTCGTTTGATGGAGCGTGTTTCAAACCAAATAAAAATGGCAAGTGATCCAGCTAATAGGCTAGGCGAGGTGTACCAATACCATATATCCCCCATAATAAATTTCATCACAAAAGTTACAGCGATAGATACTGCAAAGATGAGAGCAAGTGTTCGTTCCTTAAATAGGCGAACAAGATCAAGACGTTTGAGGTAAGCACCAATAATATAAAGTACCGTCAACCAGTTCATACTAAAACCACGGTCGAAAGAAAATTCATCAACCCTAGTATTGAAAAGAGCAGGCATAACAGAAAAGAAAAAGATAGCAACAATAACAATGTATTTTAAATCTCGATTGCTAATCTTTGATAAACCAATATTGAGCAAAGGCATAAATACCAATAGGCCGAAGTAGGCTGTGATATACCAATATTGCCCTTTGATAACTGGAAAAAAAGCTGACAGCCAATCTTGCTTAGTAACATCCTGACCAGTCAGAGTGAATACGAGTCCAAAGCCCAGAGTGTAAAAAATAACCTGCAGCCATAACAAGACCGCCTTGGAGTATCTATAATGAGAATGGATTCCGACATAGCCACTGATAAGAGCATAGCAATTAACAGCCCCATAGGCTGTCACCTGAATCAACCAAGTCGTCCAATAGTAAATATCTGTTGATCCATCAACTTCATCCCGAATACCACCCTTGCCTAGGATATGAGTCACAATAATCATGAGCATGGCAAAAATCCGCAGGAGATCAATTCCCAAATTTCTTTCTTGTTTCAACTTCATGTAAGATATTCTAGCATAAGTTCATTTAAGACATTTATCAAAGGCTTTACAAAGTTTAAGTTTACTTTTCAGCTATTTTCTTATATAATAAGGGCAACGGATAAGTAGGATTAGGATCTTTGCAGAGAGTCTGCGCTTGCTGCGAGCAGACAAGGGAATAGTCTGAAATTCTACCGTTTATGAATTTTGTTAATATTAAAAGTGCACTGAATGTGAAGCTGGGTGGAACCGCGCGCAAGCGCCCCAGCCCCAAGCATTTGGTGTTTTTATTTCTGGAAAGGATCGATTATGTTAGATTTAAAACGCATTCGTACTGATTTCGACACCGTAGCTGAGAAACTGGCCAGCCGCGGAGTGGCTCAAGAAACCTTAAACCAGCTGCACGAGCTGGACGTTAAACGCCGGGCTCTTATTGTTAAATCTGAAGAGCTCAAAGCTGAACGTAACACTGCTTCTGCTGCTATCGCACAGGCCAAGCGCAATAAGGAAGATGCTCAGGAGCAAATCGCCGCCATGCAAAAGGTCTCAGCTAACATCAAAGCTATTGATGCTGAATTAGCTCAGTTTGACAGTAAGGTCGATGAATTTATCACGACTCTTCCCAATATTCCTGCTGATGACGTTCCTGTAGGAGCTGATGAAGATGACAATGTCGAGGTTCGCCGCTGGGGGACATCGCGTGATTTTGACTTTGATATCAAGGCTCACTGGGATCTTGGTGAAAACCTTAATATTCTAGATTGGGAACGCGGTGCTAAAGTTACCGGGTCACGCTTTCTTTTCTATAAAGGTCTGGGGGCCCGCTTAGAACGTGCTATCTATAACTTCATGTTGGATGAACATTCCAAAGAAGGCTACACCGAAATGATTCCACCATATATGGTCAACCACGATTCTATGTTTGGTACTGGCCAGTATCCGAAATTCAAAGAGGATACGTTTGAGCTAGCCGATACGGATTATGTCCTAATTCCGACAGCTGAGGTGCCCTTGACCAACTTTTACCGCGACGAGATCATCGACGGTAGGGAGCTGCCTGTTAAATTTACCGCTATGAGTCCATCCTTCCGCTCAGAAGCTGGTTCTGCTGGTCGCGATACCCGTGGTCTCATTCGTCTGCACCAATTCCATAAGGTTGAGATGGTGAAATTTGCTAAACCAGAGGATTCTTATAATCAATTAGAGCTGATGGTGGCTAATGCCGAAAACATCCTTCAGAAATTGGAACTCCCATATCGTGTGATTACACTTTGCACTGGCGACATGGGCTTCTCAGCTGCTAAGACCTATGATCTTGAAGTCTGGATTCCAGCGCAAAATACCTATCGGGAAATCTCTTCCTGCTCTAACTGTGAAGACTTCCAAGCGCGTCGTGCACAGATTCGCTACCGCGACGAAGCTGATGGCAAGGTTAAGCTCCTCCACACCCTCAATGGTTCAGGATTGGCTGTTGGGCGTACCGTCGCAGCTATCCTTGAAAATTATCAAAATGAAGACGGTTCTGTCACTATCCCCGAAGTTCTCCGACCTTATATGGGTGGTGTTGAACTTATTGCTGATAACCATTAATAAGCTAGTTCAAGCAGATTTCCAAATTTGGAGATCTGTTTTTTTAAGCAAGCGCTAATAAAGTTTATAAAAAGATGGAGCAAGCAACTGCTCCATCTTTACTTTTCTTATAGAAACTCTTCGTAACACAGCCTAGTATTTACATTGTTGAAAATCTGTGCTGTTCTCTAGAATCAAGATAAATGATGTCTTTTTTCTGATAGCCTCTTAATCTAGGCAAGTATCCCATCCCCTTCCGCTAATAATATTAGACAGTTCAGATTCTGTTAATGAATTGAAATGCTTGTCTAAATTAAATATCTGTCTTTTCACTATTCTTATCCTTTATAATAATAGTCCTAAGACTGATAGTATTGTTGTTGCATCATAAACCATCTGTCTGATAGAGTAAGTCCGGTTGCTACAAGTCCGCTTTTTTTGCAATAACCGGTTCTTTTCTTTCAATAAAAGGCATTTTATACGACAACTAACTAGTTTTTTAAGAAAGTTGGGTTGGTTCTGCCATAGAATTATCAATAGTCGTTTTCTTTTTTCTTGATAACAATTGTTGCTAGGGCTGCCAGTAAAAGCATCACATAACCATAAAAGGAAAGATGATTTTGAGCTTGACCTGTTTTAGGAAGATTAGCTGCTGCCTTTGGATCAGTTGAGGCAGAGCGGCTAGTCTGAGAAGCCACGGCCGCTTTTTGAGAAGAGACCGAAACAGGATCTAGCATGCTAGACTGACCACTTTGGCTAGAACGATTGTTTAGAGAAGGATCACCAGCTGGTTGCGCATTACTATTGTTTTGCTGCTGAGCATTATTATTGTTTTGCTGCTGAGGATCTACATACAAACGCTGATAAACTTCTTGAGCAGTCAAGGTACTGTCTGCTACTCCTGAGATCAGTTTACCATCCTTGATATACAGAACCGCTGGAACACCTGGGACACCGACTGTATTACGGATATAATTACGGGCAGCGTCATCATAATCAGGAGAATCTGTATTAAAATATTCTAACTGCCCGCCAATGAGGTCATTGAAGTTTTTAACCTCTGGTGAGAAACGACGGCAGTAAGGACAGGTAGGACGGCCAAGGTAGAGAGTATGCTCTTTACTGTCCTGCGTAAACATTTGGTAGACATCGGCCATTGAAACCTTGTTGAAGTTAGCAACATTAGCTTCGTACTGCTCTGGTGTGATCGAGGTAATCTCCTCTTCATTTTCTGCAGCAGCTGTATTAGGCGCAGGGGTTTGAGGCTGAGGATTGCCTGCAGCTCCCTGTTCCTGTGCAGCGGCTGTGTTATCAGCACTGGTGGTATTTGCAGCTGCATTATTTGCCGCAGGATTAGCGTCAGACTTGTTAGCATCCGATGCTTTTTGGACGTCAGGGTTTTGTGCTTCTGACTCTTCCTTTTCTGCCGGTGTTGAATCGGCAGGTTTTGCCGCATCAGCCACAGGCCTACTCTGCTGAGCAGCCGATGCTGGGGAAGCAGGGGCATTATCTGCGGTCGTTTCATCCGCATAAGCCGCTGTTGTAGAAACGCTCAAGACAAGCGCAGATACTAATAATACTCTTTTTAAATAGGTTTTCTTCATACAAATTAACTCCCTTTACCATAATCTTTACTGTGGATAGTTATTGTTAAAAAAGAGAGATAGCATTACTATTCTCTCTTTGCTTTGTAAGTCAATTCTGCCAAACGGTATTACTGAATAAATCTAATTTTTTGAAAACTTAGCTAATACCAGTTTTAATAGTCAATGCAGGGCAGCATTACCACCAGACACTTCCACTCAAGGGCATCTGTTCTAAAACATACCCAAGATAAACTATACCTCCTGCTGTTGCAAGGCAACCTTGTACAGCATTACCTGACTGGTTCGGATAAAATCACTTTTTTAAAACAATTCTTTTAATATTGACAGATACCAATAACAGGAAACAGGAAAATCCAATAATATTCAAAGTGAAAAGTAGTGGGGTTAACTCTCTAAAAAAATTAGATACAGACACTATAAGAAATCCTGTAGATATGATAGTTGAAACTACTTTTTTCTTATCCATAATAATTACCCTACTCCAAATAATTCCATTTCATGGATTATGAGAAATTTTAGCAGAATGTGGCTGCACCGGTTGCTGCACCACCCCAAAAACCAGCAGCAGATCCAGATACCGTGCCAACAATAGGTAACGTAACGGTTCCCACAGCACCGCCAGCAACTCCTCCAGTTAGTGCTCCTCCAACTGTACCAAGTCCACATTTTAACCAACCGCCACCTTCAATAGCAGCCAGTTCTTGAGTAGTCATTGCGTCAAATTGTTCCAATGTTTGAGTTGTCATAAGATTATACCTCTTTTATTTTTATTTGCCAGTTTTTTACCTGACAGTCGTTATTATAAATTTTTTTAGCTGGCCTGTGAACCCCTAAAGGGTCATTGTTAATGAAACTAAATACTTACGTTACTGCCCCTTAAAGAAAAAGAATTTTTAATTTCAAATGAAGATAATACCACAGATTATGCTAGTTCTGCTATTAATGAAAAACTGTCGATATTATTACTAGCTATGAACATGGGAAAAAGCCAGACATCCTAATAACCGTCTGCCTTTTTTTACGCTTAAGGAAGACATTTGATTTCCATATTTCTCGATGAACCGCCTGACCCAATCTGGATTGGTCTTCGAATAATCCCGCAAGGCCCAGCCTATAGCTTTATTGATGAAAAATTCCTGGCCGCCGAAATTGTTAAGGAGAATTTTTTCCAGTAGGTTTCTATCGGTCTCTTCTTTTAGACTAAGCTGATGCTCGATGGACGTCCTTCTGATCCAAATTTCTTCATCCTGCGACCAATTTAACATTAGAGGAGCCACCTGTCATCTCTCAAGCCAATACTGCCGATTACCTTGCACAGAAAATCAATGGTGTCCCGCCACGGCTTGGTTTTGATATTGTAACGGACATGCGCAATATCCTCATAGGTTAAATACTTGTTCAGTGCCAGCAGGTAGTCATAAACAAAATACTGGAGTTCTCGGTGGCTATCCTCGTAGCATTGATCCAAGAGCTGCCAGTCTGGTATTTGTTTTTCTTTGCTTCTTTAAGAAAGCCCTTATAAAGTGCCCTTCGATCAGCTGTTTTCAAACCATAAAAACGAAACTGATTGCGCATGTATTTAGCCATGGCAAGGGCATTTTCAGGGTCTTGGTGGGCTTCAAAAAGAGCCTTTAATTCTTTATAATCCATTTATTCCTCCTTAAATTCTAGTTTTTCGTTGCGTCGTAATAAGGTAGAACGCGGTCAAACCCCAGAGCCAGCTGATCAGTTAGTGAATCCAAGGACAGTCCTACTTCTATAGGGATATCATATTTGACCAGTACCTTTCGGACGGTTCCTGATTCGACAGTCTCTTGCAGCTTGGATCGGTTTTCTTCATTTCCCTCTACTTTACGGCTAACACCATCTTCTTGGGCAAAATAGTAAAGAGGTTCAGCAATTGGCACTGCCAAGACCTTGTTTTGTTTGGACAAGGTATCTTCTGATTTTTTACGCTCTACAAAGCTGACTTCAACCGAGATGCCAAAATCGTCTTTCTGTCCATAAAGGCGGATAGCAAGACCTACATCATCTGGATTATCCTGAGGTTGTTTAAAATAGCACCAAAAATGCGGTCTGGCAACTTGAGCCTGATTAGCCCAGTTACTGACTCGAGTCATTTCAAAAGGGGCTACTTTATCAGCCAGATGTTTAGCAATACCTGTAAATTCTGAGCGGGCGCCTTGCCCCAGCACTTTGAGCTCTGTCATTTCACCGGCTAGAGGACCAGCTTTTTCTGGTTTAACGTATTTAAAGCCTTGGTAGACGAGGTAGGCATTTAGTTTTTCATACATCGTTTTTCCCTTTTTTCTGTATAATAGTCAAAAAGCCCTATTCAAGGGCTTTTACTAGTACTTTCTAAAGCGCTGATAGCGCTGCTCCAACAAATCTTCAAGAGGGAGCTGACTGAGATGTTTAATTTCTTCGATGAGGTTATTCCTGATCATCTCAACAATTTCACTTGAAAAATAACCATGCTCAGGAATAACTTTATCAACAATATCCATATTGTAAAGTTCACCAGCAGTTAGTTTCATGAGCTCAGCAGCTTCCGTAGCACGGGAGCCATCTTTCCAAAGAATTGAAGCAAAACCTTCAGGGCTGAGAATAGCATAGATGGTATGTTCCAGCATCCAAACCTTATCAGCTACAGCAAGAGCTAGGGCTCCGCCAGACCCTCCCTCGCCAATGATGATAGCAATGATAGGAACTTTGAGGTCACTCATTTCCATCAGATTGCGAGCGATAGCTTCACCCTGTCCGCGCTCTTCAGCACCAACACCTGGATATGCTCCTGCTGTATTAATAAAGGTAATCACTGGACGCCCAAATTTTTCAGCCTGCTTCATCAAGCGCAAAGCCTTGCGATAACCGTCAGGATTAGGCTGACCGAAATTGCGGTTGAGATTGTCCTGGAGGTTTTTCCCTTTTTGGATACCGATTACAGTGACAGGTCGACCATCCAAACGAGCCAATCCACCGATAATCGCTCCATCATCTGCAAAATAACGGTCTCCATGTAATTCCATAAAATCATCGAATACCTGTTCGGCATAATCAAGAGCTGTCAAACGACCTTGATCACGCGCTTCTTTTAAAATACGTGCAACATCACTCATTTGGCCCCTCCGTGAAATGCAACGAGTTTAGCAATGGTTTCTTTCATTTCTGTACGTTTGACAATAGCATCTACAAAGCCGTGTTCTAAAAGGAATTCTGCCTTTTGAAAACCATCAGGCAGCTGTTCACGCACCGTTGTCTCAATCACACGGCGGCCAGCAAAACCAATTAAAGTCTGTGGTTCAGCAATAATTATATCCCCTTCCATGGCAAAACTAGCTGTGACACCACCAGTTGTAGGATCTGTCAGAACCGTTAGATAAAAGAGACCAGCATTAGAATGACGTTTGACGGCAGCAGAAATCTTAGCCATTTGCATAAGACTCATGATACCTTCTTGCATACGGGCACCACCTGAAGCCGTGAAGACAACAACGGGTAAACTATGCTCTGTTGCATACTCAAAGAGTCGCGTCAATTTTTCACCAACAACCGTCCCCATACTGGCCATGATGAAGTTAGGATCCATGATTCCAAGAGCAATCTTACGCCCTTGAATCTCAGCAGTCCCAGTCATAACAGCCTCATCAAGTCCTGTCTTTTCCTTAACTGTTGCTAGTTTATCGCTATAGCCTGGGAAATTCAGGGGATCCTTGGTATCAATACCTGTGAACATTTCTTCAAAACTACCTTGATCTACAGTCAAGTCTAAGCGTTCAGGTGCCGAGATACGGAAATTATAGCCACAAGAAGGGCAGATTTTCTCTGCCCCTAGGTCCTTCTGATAGATAACATGCTTACAGCTTGGACATTTAGCAAATAATTCATCCGGCACCTCAGGCTTGGTCTGTTCAGGAGTCCTTAACGAACGATTGGGATTGATACGGATGTACTTGTCTTTTCTTCCAAATAAGGCCATAAATTCTCCTAATCTTCTTGATTATATGCTGGTAAGAAGGTCTCCATCAAGAATGCTGTATCGTAATCTCCAGCAATCACATGCTTATCTGAAATCAAGTCCAGTTGAAAATCAGCATTGGTTAGTACACCATCAATTTCTAACTCATACAAAGCGCGCTGCATCTTCATCAAGGCATCAAAACGGTTCTCACCATGGACAATAATCTTAGCAATCATACTATCATAATAAGGTGGAATCGTATAGTCATGATAAACAGCAGAATCCACACGTATACCGACACCGCCTGCAGGCAGGTACAAATCGGTAATCTTACCTGGACTTGGCGCAAAGTTAAACTTAGGATTTTCTGCATTGATGCGACATTCAATAGCATGCCCCGTAATCTGAATGTCTTCTTGATGGTGAGAAAGTTCTTCACCGCTAGCAATGCGGATCTGTTCTTTGACCAGATCGACACTGGTTACAAACTCGGTTACAGGATGCTCGACCTGAATCCGCGTATTCATTTCCATGAAGTAGAAATGACCTGTCACTTCATCCAGTAAAAATTCAATTGTGCCAGCATTTTCATACTGAACAGCCTTGGCAGCACGAACGGCCGCTGCCCCCATTTCTTTACGCAGGGTGGCTCCGATAGCAATAGAAGGACTTTCCTCTAGTACTTTCTGATTGTTGCGCTGGAGTGAGCAGTCACGTTCCCCTAGGTGGATAATATTACCGTAAGCATCTCCCAAGATTTGAACTTCAATATGACGGGCTGGGTAGATAACCTTTTCGATGTACATCGCACCGTTACCAAAGGCAGCTAGGGCTTCTTGCGATGCTGATTCGAAGGCTGAAACTAGATCCTCAGCCTTTTCTACCTTGCGAATTCCTTTTCCACCGCCGCCAGCAGAAGCTTTGAGCATAACAGGATAGCCAATTTTATCAGCGATTTTAAGGGCGTCTTCGGCCGTAACAACTTCACCGTCTGATCCCGGAATAACCGGAACATTGGCCTTAATCATTTCAGCGCGTGCATTGATTTTATCGCCCATCTTATCCATGACACTACCAGAAGGTCCAATAAACTTAATGTTCATCTCCTCGCACACAGTGGCAAATTTTGAGTTCTCACTTAAGAATCCAAAACCTGGATGGATAGCCTGTGCTCCTGTAACGATGGCTGCTGACAGGACAGCATTCATATTAAGATAAGAATCTGTTGAACGGGCTGACCCAACGCAGATTGCCTCATCAGCAAGGAGGACATGCAGAGCTTCCTTATCAGCCTCTGAGTAGATTGCAACGGTTTCAACACCCAGTTCACGTGCTGCACGGATGATACGCACTGCGATTTCACCACGATTGGCAATCAAAATTTTCTTAAACATTTATCTGTCTTTCTCCTGCAAAATTTTAAACTAGCCATCTAATAAGCATAAAGCTAGTTTCCTAGGGCAAAGGTCAGGGTCCCGCTGGCAGCCAGTTTACCATCAACTTCTGCCTTGGCTTCAACCACTGCGATGGTGCCGCGGCGCTTAACGAACTTAGCTGTCATAACCAGTTGGTCACCCGGAACAACCTGTTTTTTAAATTTAACCTTGTCCATACCAGCATAAAAGACTAGCTTTCCTTTATTTTCTTCCTTGGACAATTCCAAGACACCAGCCGTTTGAGCTAGAGCCTCCATAATAAGAACACCTGGCATCACTGGGTACTCAGGAAAGTGACCATTGAAGAAGGGCTCGTTAATCGTAACATTTTTAATCGCTACAATCTCATCATCTGACATCTCCAAGACGCGATCGACTAGAAGCATAGGGTAGCGATGGGGAAGGGACTCACGAATTTTTGTAATATCGATCATTTGATCCGCACCAATCCTTTTCCAAACTCAACAACTTCTTCATTCGCGACCAAAACTTCAGTTACAACACCATCTCTTGGTGCAGGAACCTCATTCATAACCTTCATCGCTTCAATAATCAAGAGAGTCTGTCCTTTTTTGACACTATCTCCGACAGAAACGAAGGCTGGTTTATCAGGCGCTGGTGCAAGATAAGCCACGCCAACCAAGGGACTTTCTACAAGGTCGCCCTCGGCCGCTATTGCGGCTGGCTCTGCTGGAGCCGTTGGTTCGCTGGTTGTCTGTGATGCCGCTGACTCTGTCACAGTTGACGGCACCGTCCCAGCTGAACTTGGCTCTACTGGAGCTACTACAGAAGCTGTTTGTCCCTCATTCTTACTAAAGACTAGAGCTTCGCCGTTACTGCTATAAGAGAATTCACGCAGACTAGACCCATCAAATTGGCTCATCAAATCTTTGATTTCTGAAATGTTCATGCCTAAGCCTCCCAGCGTTTAAATGCAAGAACAGCATTGTGACCGCCAAATCCAAAAGTGTTTGAGATGGCGTACTCAACCTCAGCTTGACGTCCTTCACCCATGATAACGTCAGCTTCAATGTCCTCTGACAACTCCTTGGTCCCTGCAGTCATCGGAAGGAAGCTATGACGGATAGCTTCGATTGTAGCAATAGCTTCAACGGCACCGGCTGCTCCGAGCAAGTGCCCTGTAAACGACTTAGTAGATGATACAGGAACATTTTTACCAAGAACAGCTACGATAGCCTGACTTTCACCCTTTTCATTGGCTTGTGTTGACGTACCATGAGCGTTGACGTATCCTACTTCTTCAGGTGTGATCCCTGCTTCTTTGATGGCCAGCTTCATTGCTTTAGCAGCACCTGATCCGTCTGGCGTTGGTGTTGTCATATGATAAGCATCACAGTTGCTGCCATAGCCGACAATTTCAGCCAAGATATTAGCGCCACGTTTTTGGGCATGCTCTAAGCTTTCAACAATTAAAACACCGGCACCCTCACCCATGACAAAACCATTGCGATCTTTATCAAATGGAATAGCTGAGCGAGTTGGATCTTCTGTTGTTGAAAGAGCTGTCAAAGCATTGAATCCGCCAATACCAATTTTAGTAATGGAAGCTTCGGAACCGCCAGCTAGGATAACATCATGGAAGCCATACTTGATTTCACGGAATGCTTCCCCAATGGCATCATTGGCAGAGGCACAGGCTGTTGTGATGGATTTACATACCCCCTGAGCACCAATCTTGAGGGCAATATTACCAGCTCCCATATTGGAAAGGGCTTTAGGGATAAACATCGGTCTAATGCGCTTCATACCGCGCTCATGCATACGGATGATCTGATCTTGCAACTCTTGGAGTCCACCGATACCAGATGAGACAATAACACCTGTGCGGTCGCGATCTACGGCCTCCATATCAAGATTAGCATTTTCAAGGGCTTCCATAGCTGCATAAATAGCATACAGCGAATAGGTATCCATACGATTGGTGTCCTTTTTCGCAAAATATTTATCAAAGGGGAAGTCTTGGATTTCACCAGCATTGTGAACTGGGATTTCTGATGGATCGAACCTCGTTATCGGTTTGATACCGATTTCACCATTCTCAAGGCTCTTCCAGAAATCCTCTGGTGTATGTCCGATTGGTGATGTGACACCGTAACCCGTTACAACTACACGATTAAAAGTCATAATATTTCCTCTGTTTTCTTAGATAATTTTCGATCTTAACAACTAGGTAGAACTAGGCCAAGGTTACCCTTGCATAGTCATCCCACCATCAATAGCGATAACCTGACCTGTCAAATATTCTTGGCTGGCCAGAAAAACTGCAACGTCCGCAACTTCTTCGGCTTGCCCCATGCGCTTCATTGGGACTTGAGCAATCATAGCATCCTTCATTTTATCAGGAATTGCATCTGTCATATCTGACTCGATGAAACCTGGAGCAATAGCATTTACTCGGACACCTCGAGCAGCCACTTCACGTGCAACAGATTTGGTGAAGCCAAGAAGACCTGCTTTAGACGCAGCATAATTAGCTTGACCGACATTTCCCATAAGACCAACGACTGATGACATATTAATAATAGCACCCTGACGCGCTTTAGTTAAGGGTTTAAGGACAGCTTGTGTCATATTAAAAGCACCTGTCAGGTTAATCTTTAGGACACGTTCAAAGTCACCTGCTGTCATCTTAAGCATGAGCTTATCATTAGTAATGCCAGCATTATTGATAAGAATATCTACTGAACCGAGCGCTTCAATAGCCTCATCGACCATGCGTTTTGCATCTGTAAAATCAGAGACATCACCTGAAATCGCAACAACCTTAACATTATAGCCTGCAAACTGTGCTAGTAGGTCCTCTGATATTTCTGAACGGCCATTAAGCACTAAATTAGCACCTAGGCTGGCAAATTTATGCGCAACGGCCAAACCGATGCCGCGGGTTGAACCTGTAATAAAAACATTTTTATTAGTTAATTCCATGGGGCCTCCTATTTTTCTAAAAGAGTCTCCAGACTAGCCACATCTTCTACGGGAGAAACAGGGGCTGTCTTATCAATTTTCTTCATAAAACCGCTGAGAACCTTACCCGGCCCGATTTCAATATAGTCTGTTACTCCTAACTCCTGCATAGTTGCAATTGATTCGTAGAAGCGTACAGGCTCTTTCACCTGACGAGCCAAAAGAGATCTGATATCAGCATACGCCATAACTCTGGCTTCTGTGTTACCAACCAAAGGGATCTGAAATTCTGAAAAGTCGACTTTCTTAAGTTCCTGCGCCAACTGCTGACTTGCTGGCTCCAAGAGAGCCGTGTGGAAGGGGCCTGAAACCTTGAGCGGAATCAATCGCTTAGCACCCGCCTCTTTCAATTTTTCAACAGCAGCATCTACCGCTGCAGCATCGCCACCAATAACGATTTGCGCTGGCGTATTATAGTTGGCAGGTCTGACATACCCCTTATCAGAAGCCTGTTGACAAGCTTCTTCGATAACCTCTACAGGTGTATTCATGACCGCAACCATTTTGCCAGTGCCTGCTGGAGCAGCTGTCTCCATAAATTCACCACGCTTAGCTACGAGAGCTACCGCTTCTTCAAATGATAGAGCTCCTGCAGCAACCAAGGCTGAGTACTCCCCAAGTGAAAGGCCTGCTACAACATCTGGTTCGACCCCCCTTTCTTTTAGGAGACGATAAATGGCAACAGAAGTTGTTAAAATCGCAGGTTGTGTATAGCGGGTTTGATTAAGCTTGTTTTCTTCCTCATCGATAAGCTTTCGTACATCATATCCTAAAATGCGACTGGCAGTATCAAATGTCTCTTTGACAAGGGGATAAGCTTCATACAAATCTTTTGCCATACCAGATTTTTGGGCACCCTGTCCGGCAAATAAAAAGGCTGTCTTTGTCACACTATTTCCTCCAAGTTTGGCTAGAGACCTCCACTATTAAGTTATAAAAGTAAAGGTCTGAGGTCGTTCCTTGTTGTTATTTTTTAATCTTCTGATACATCTGCCCAACGAGCAGCTTGTTCTTTAATGACTGTAGCAGCACCATAATAGAGGTCTTTCAAGATTTCTTCACAGGTTTCTTCCTTACGAACCAAGCCTGCAATTTGTCCGGCCATGACAGAACCATTTTGGACATCACCATCAACAACTGCATTGCGTAGAGCTCCTGCGCCAAGCTCCTCAATTTCCTGAGCCGATTTTTTTCCTGCTAAGAAATCTTTTTCTGCCTGAGCATAAGAGGAGGATAATTTATTCTTGATAGCACGTACTGGATGTCCAACAACTGAAGCGGACACGACAGTATCAATATCCTTGGCCTTGAGCAACCTGTCTTTGAAGTTTTGGTGGGCGTTGGACTCCTTAGCGACAACAAAACGGGTACCAACTTGGATAGCATCAGCCCCTAGCATAAATACAGCTGCAGCACCGTTCCCGTCAGCTACACCACCAGCACCAATAACAGGAATATCCACAGCATCAACAACTTGGCGTACCAAAGTCATCGTTGTCAGTTTGCCAATGTGACCACCAGCTTCCATACCTTCAGCAATCAGAGCATCCGCTCCTAATTTTTCCATACGCTTAGCAAGGGCTACACTTGGGACAACCGGGATTACAGTGATTCCTGCTTCATGCAAGCGTTCCATATATTTACCAGGGTTACCTGCACCAGTAGTGACTACCTTAACCCCTTCTTCAATTACAAGATCCACAATGTCATCAGCAAAAGGAGATAAAAGCATGATGTTAACCCCAAAAGGCTTATCTGTAATTGATTTAACACGATCTATATTAGCTTTAACGACTTCTTTAGGGGCATTACCGCCGCCGATAATTCCAAGTCCTCCAGCATTGGACACAGCACCAGCTAAGTCACCGTCTGCGACCCATGCCATACCCCCTTGGAAAATAGGGTATTTAATATTTAATAATTCTGTAATGCGAGATTTCATAGATATCCTTACCTTCTTAAATAATTATGTCCAAGAACTTTGAATGTCAAAGTATTGGTTTAAAGAAGAAGGCGGATGAGTTGCCCCGTCCACCTTGCAGCCTTGCCTAATAGTCATGTGAATTAAGACATCTCTGGGCTGCACCTTCGTAACTAAATCTGTAAGATTTAAAGGCTGGGAATAATTCCCAGTCTCTCAACCATATCTATTTAGTTTTTTCTTCCACGTAGGCAACCAAATCACCAACCGTATTCAAACCATCTTCAGTTTCGATCTGGATGTCAAATGCATCTTCAATTTCTGAGATAACTTGAAATACATCAAGTGAGTCAGCGTCAAGCTCATCAAAAGTCGTTGTCATTTGAACTTCATCAGTTTCTTTACCAAGCTCTTCAACGATGATTTCTTGTACTTTCTCAAATACTGCCATTTTAAAATTCTCCTTTAAAGATAAAAAATAAATAATATATAAATACTGTTTTTACACAGTTATCTACCTAAATTTTAACAATTAGACTGCCCCATGTCAATCCCCCACCAAAGCCAGTGAGCAACAAGGTCTGGGAACCGTCGAGTCTTATTATACCATTTTCAACAGATTCTGCTAGTAAAATAGGTATACTAGCTGCACTAGTGTTGCCGTAGTGCATCATGTTAGCTAAAAATTTATCGCGTTCAAGTCCGATTTTCTTAGCCATCTTATCCAAAATACGGATATTAGCTTGATGCAGGAGGGCATAATCGATGCCATCACCAGATAAGTCTGAATTTTCTAGAAGTTCCTTGATACTGCGGGACACATCACGGACAGCAAAGTCAAAAATAGCACGGCCATCCATACCCATAAAGGGATTGTTCTCCCCTTGATCCGAATAAGGAGACTGCAAACCATATGCTCCCGAGGTCAATTTTTGCCCTCGGCTACCATCACTGTGGAGCGATTCTGCTAAGAAATGCTCTTGTGCTGATGCTTCTAAAAGTACACCACCAGCACCATCTCCAAAAAGAACAGCTGTCCTGCGATCAGACCAATCCAGCGTTTTGGACAGCACTTCAGCACCAATAACCAGTCCTCTTTTATAGCTACCCGCCTTGATTAACTTTTCGGCTGTTGCTAAGGCAAATACAAAACCGCTGCAAGCCGCTGTTAGGTCATAGACGAAAGCTTCGCTGGCATTGATATTGGCCTGAACACGGGCGGCGGTAGTCGGCATCATAGAATCAGGTGAAATGGTCGCTACGATGATGAAATCAATTTCTGACGGACTCAGTCCTGATTTTTCCAGCAGCTGCTTAGCCACCTCAGTCGCTAAGTCACTAGTTTCCTGATTGCGGCTGATACGCCTTTCTTTGATTCCTGTACGGCTGGCAATCCACTCATCACTAGTATCCATAATCTCAGCCAAATCGTCATTTGTAACAACTTGCTCGGGTACATAGTAGGCTGTCTGACTAATTTTTGCAAAGGTCATTATTTCAAATCCTCTAAGAATTGATAGAGATTGTGGAGGGCGCCCTCTAAGGTCTTAATCTCCATATCATTCATTCCTTTTATAATTTGGGTTACCATGTTTTTATGGAAACGGTTATGCAGGCGGTAAATAAGGCGCCCTTTCTTCGTCAGACTCAGATGAACAACACGGCGGTCAACTTCTGAACGGTGGCGTTCAACATAGCCCTTTCTTTCTAATTTGTTCAAACTAGTAGTAACCGTACCCAAGGTCACCATTAACTCGCGAGCAATGTCACTGGGTGTCGCATCAGGAATATGACCGATAATATCAACCGTATGCATTTCCTTCATAGAAACATCCCTGAAACGGCTGTTTTTTAAACTCATTTCCTCAATGACTAAGACATTGTTAAAAACTTTTGTTAGATATTCATTAACTAACTTATAATCCACTTCATACCTCGATTCTCAAATAATTTGATATTCAAAGTATATCAGAACTGAAACATGTTTGCAAGAGTAATGAAATAACTTCTCTATTTGGACATCGCTTAAGCTTTGTTAGCCCACCTACTGACAGGAAAAGAGCAAGTTTAGGAAATGGCAGACCTATAGACAGAAGGCACATCAGCACTAAAACACGCGGCTACCTCTTGCTATTTTCCAGTAAAGTTAGGGCGACGCTTCTGACTAAAGGCATTAACCCCTTCTTTAAAGTCCTCAGTGAAGGCTAATGATTTTTGCAGTGCCAACTCAAGATCAGCATACTCTTCCCAGCCAGCAAAGTCACTCTGCCAAACCATCTCTTTGATTGCCTTAAAGGAGTTAGGAGAACTGCGCTTCAGGCGTTTAATTAAGCGATCAGTATCACGTTCTAGTTTTTCAGATTCTACTAAACGGTAGATGAACCCCCACTCCAAGGCTTTTTCAGCACTAACTGCTTCGCCTGTCATAGTAATTTGGGTCGCCCGATTGATACCTATAGAACGCGTCAAGAGGAAGAGTCCACCAGCATCTGGCGCTAAACCAACTCCAACAAAGGCCTGGATGAATTTAGCTTTTTCAGAAGCAAGGGTGAAATCTGCTGCTAAAACCATATTGAAGGCTGCACCGGCTACAGGTCCGTCAACACTCATGATAACTGGCTTGGGCAGGCGCTTAATCATAAAGGAAATCGTATTAACTAGTTCAGCTATCCGCACCAGAGACTGCACGTCATCGGCATCAACGGCCTTCTGCATTTGGTCTAAATCACCCCCAACAGAGAAGACCTTGCCATTAGCATTGATGAGCAAAATACGCACACTATCGTCCTTTTCTGCCAGACTAATAGCCTCAATGATTTCTTCACAGATTGGAATATTAAAACCGTTCGACACTTCCGGTCGATTCAAGGTCAAGGTTGCAACACCATCTTCTACGCTGTAAAGAATTGTTGAAAAATTCATAAGATACCTCCAATTATTTTATTTTTCAAATAAAATAAGCTGTTTTATCACTATCTCATCCATTATAACTAAAAATGCTCGTTTGACAAGGAAATACTTTCTTGTAAAGAAAAGAACTAGCAGCATTTGCATTAATTTACTGTTGTTAGACAATCCAACACTTCTGTTAAGTTATTGATCAAACGATTAGCCTGACTTTGATCCAAGCCATAGCGTTCATCCTTAATGGCCCAGACTTCTATGCCAGCAGCAACTGCGGCAGCAATCCCCTTTTCACTGTCTTCGATAACCAGCAAATCTGATTTAGCGAAGCCCAGCTGAGCTGCTGCCTCATTGTAGATAGCGGGATGGGGCTTGCTTTCTGGAAATTCCTCCCCTGATAAGATGACATCAAAGTAAGCTGTTAAGTTAGTATCGCCTAAAGCCTTTAAAATATCCAATTTCGTTGAGCTAGAGGCCAAACCAATCTTCAGTCCCTTTTCCTTAAGTGCCTCCAGGGTCATCTGAACATCAGCAAAGAGAACTTCCTTATAGGGGAGAGGATGGGCTGTCTTATAATTCGTATAATCTTCTTGGAGCTGGGCGATATCCCAATTCGCATAGTCATTCCCTAAGATTTTCTCCCAGACCTGCTTCATGTTACCACCAATAAAAAAACTCAGAGGCAGATGCTTAATCGAAATTCCTCGATTGGCTAAGAAGGTCTCGCGGCGAGTATAATAAAATTCCTCGGTATCAAAAAGGACACCATCCATATCAAAAATAATAGCTTGCTTCATGAAAAACCTCTGCTTTATTTTACCATAAAATACAACAGAGATTTCTATTGAACTAAAATCCCTATCCAGTCTCGGAGCTTTCTCATAACTTCTTATGGCAAGTTTTCTTGCGCTTGTTACGCTTTGCAGCGGCTCTTTAACTATAGACAGATTTCTTAGGTAATAATGGGTCAATACCACAGATCAGACACTCTCCCAAATGAAATTGAAAAACTGTCTGAATTTTGCTATAATTTTAGGCAATCATTATATATAAAAGACGGAGTCGCTATGAAAGTTATCAAATTTGGCGGAAGCTCGCTAGCTTCTGCACAGCAATTAAAGAAGGTATTGAATATTGTTAAAGCGGATGCTGAACGACGTTTTGTTGTTGTTTCTGCTCCCGGTAAACGAAACGCTGAAGATACTAAGGTTACCGACGCTTTAATTCGCTATTACCGCTCTTATACAGATGACGCCGATGTTTCGGCCGACCAAAATTGGATTATCGACCGTTATAAGTCTATCATCGATGAGTTGGGATTATCCCACAGTATCCTTGATAAGATTGCTGCAGCTATCACAGAGTTGGCAACCCTTCCTATTGAAGGAAACGATTTTCTCTACGATACTTTTCTAGCAGCGGGTGAGGACAATAACGCTAAACTGATCGCGGCCTATTTCCGTCAGAATGGTGTCCCTGCACGCTATATGCATCCGGGCAAGGCTGGTATTATCGTCTCTAGCGAGCCGGGTAACGCCAGAATTTTACCGGGCAGTTATGACAAATTAGAAGAGCTATGTGATAGCGATGAGGTTCTCGTTATCCCAGGTTTCTTTGGAGTTACTGTTGATAATCAGATTTGTACCTTCTCGCGCGGAGGATCTGATATTTCAGGTTCTATTGTGGCTGCGGGGGTTAAGGCTGATCTCTATGAGAATTTTACAGATGTAGATGGAATTTTTGCTGCCCACCCTGGTGTTGTGCACAAGCCGCATTCGATTAAGGAGCTAACCTATCGTGAGATGCGCGAGCTGGCCTATGCTGGTTTCTCTGTGCTGCATGATGAAGCGCTGATCCCTGCTTATCGCGGCCGTATTCCTTTGGTCATCAAAAACACCAACAACCCTAATCACCCTGGAACTCGGATTGTCTTGCAGCACAGCCATCAAGAAACTCCCGTTGTAGGAATTTCCGGCGATGATAAATTTGTCAGCATTAATATCTCTAAATATTTGATGAACCGTGAGGTCGGTTTTGGACGTAAGGTACTACAAATTCTGGAAGAACTCAATATTCGTTGGGAGCATATCCCAACCGGCATTGATGATATGTCCATTGTCCTGCGTGAACGAGAGATGACTCCTATTAAAGAACAGGAGATTATGACGCAACTGACGCGCAATTTAGGGGTTGATGAAGTCGAAATCGAACGTGATCTTTCTATCATTATGATTGTTGGTGAAAACATGAAGAATCAAGTCGGAGTCATGTCAACTGCGACTAAGGCCATGTCCGATAAAAATATTAACATTGAAATGATTTCGCAAGGCTCCAGTGAGGTCTCAGTTATGTTTGTCATCAAGTCGGAACAGGAAAAATCTGCTGTCCGCGCTATCTATAAGGCTTTCTTTGAGAAAGATAACCTTGTATAATATTGTGCGAATTGGAGACGTTTCTTGTCCTAAAATCATAGCTAAACACTAGCAGCAAGAATAAAAAGAGTGGAAAAAGCATCCTGGTGAATTGCTTTTTCCACTCTTTTCGCTCTATTTTGAGAATTTTTATTGTTCTTGACACCGAATTGTAAGCTTAATCTTAATCGGATTGTTTCTTTTGAAACTACCTTTTATGATATAATAAAAAAGATATCTTAAATTAAGGAAGCAGTTATGAAAAAATTTTTTGTAGGACTGATTTTAGGCCTTGCCTTGCTTTTTAGTGGCGGATTGGTTCAGGCCGATAAATTTGAAGCTCCGGCTGAACATGCTATCGCTGTTGAAGCCAGCACCGGCAAGGTGCTTTATGAAAAAGATGCTACAACACCTGATGGCATAGCCTCCATCACGAAAATTTTAACAATTTATATGGTTTATCAGCAGATTGATGAGGGAAAATTATCCTGGAACAGTAAGGTTAAGATTTCTGATTATGCCTATGATTTGACAACTAACTCTGAGGCCAGCAATGTTCCAATGGAAGCCCGTGAATATACGGTTAAAGATTTAGTTGAGGCTGCCATGATTTCTAGCGCTAACAGTGCAGCTATCGCGCTGGCAGAAAAAATTGGCGGCAGCGAGCAGACTTTTGTTGATATGATGCAAAGACAGCTAAAAGAGTGGGGAATTAAAGACGCTAAGCTGGTCAATGCTTCTGGCCTTAACAACAGTTACTTAGGAGATCACCTTTACCCCGGTTCTTCCAGTGACGATGAGAACCAGATGAGTGCACGTGATGTGGCTATCATCGCTCAGCACTTGATTCGTGAATATCCTGAGGTTCTAGATATTACCAAGAAGACCAGCGCTGATTTTCACGGCTCAACCATGAATACCTTTAATTATATGTTGTATGGAATGCCGTATGCCCGCGATGGCGTAGATGGTCTCAAGACGGGGACGACGGAATTGGCTGGTCAATCTTTTGTCGCTACATCAACTGAAAATGGTATGCGTGTGATTACTGTCATTTTAAATGCTGACAATGCTGACACTAATGAGTATGCACGTTTTGATGCAACTAACCAGTTGCTCAATTATGCAGCCTATAATTTTCAGATGACCACTCTGACTGTTGAAGGGGCCAGTTATCATAAAAGCACAGCCCAAGTTGTTGATGGTAAGTCTAAGACTGTGCCTGCTGTCGTTAAGGACGATTTCAAGGTTGTCACTAAAATTGGTTCCGATAAAAAACCCGGAGCCAAGATTCATACTAAGTCCGTGACAGCTGCCCTAAAAAAAGGAAGAAAAGTCGGTAGTCTTACCTACGATGACCCTGATCTCATTGGTACGGGTTATCTGGATCAGCCACCTAAAATGACACTTGTTGCTCAAAAGCCGGTTAAAAAGAGCTTCTTCCTCAAAGTATGGTGGAATCATTTTGTCAGATATGTCAATGAAAATTTATAAGCAACACTAAAAGGAAGCCGAACAAGCGGCTTCCTTTTAGTGTTGTTTTTCAATATAGGCAATGCACCAAGCAATCAGCTCTTCCATGCGACTGATTTGTTCTGTCATGTGGAGGTAACCCAGCACAGCCTCAAAACCCGTAGACATTTTATAGGTAATAATATCGGTATTTTTGGCCTTGGTATGCGTATGTGCATTACGTCCGCGTTTGTAAATAGTTTCTTCTGTTTCTGTCAATAAACCAGCATCTAGTAAGGCCTGAACCAGCTGGGCCTGAGCCTTGGCAGAGACATAGCGGGTTGCCATACGATGGAGCTGATTGGGCTTAGTCTGCCCTTGAAAAATTAGGTAGCGGCGAATATAAAGCGAGTAGACAGCATCTCCTTCAAAGGCTAAGGCAATTCCGTTGATAAGCTTGACATCTACCTTAGTCACGTGTCCACCTCACGCCATCCTTAGTATCAAGAAGCCTGATTCCTTGAGCAGCCAACTCATCGCGAATTCGATCGGCTGTAGCAAAGTCTTTTTGAGCACGCGCTTCTTGACGCTGCGCAATCAAGGCTTCAATCTCTTGGTCAAGGCTTTCTTCTTCAAAAGCCAATCCCATAACAGCCAGCATGTCCCCGAATGCTACTTTTACTGTTTGAGTATAGTTGCCAGAATTGATCCACTTGGCCATATCAAAAATTACGGTAATGCCATTAGCTGCATTAAAATCATCATCCATGGCTGCTACAAAGTCTACTTGGAATTGCTTTAGGGTTGATTCATCTGCCTGATCTGTAAGCGGAAGTGTATAAGTATTTTTTAGATATTTTACATTAACCCCAGCATCGTGGATGGCCTTATCTGTAAAATTAATAGGTTTGCGATAGTGCTGACTAGCAAGAAAGAAACGCAGAACCTGACCATCCACTGTTTTTAAAAGATCGTGGACAGTCACAAAATTCCCAAGTGATTTGGACATTTTTTCATCGTCTACATTGACAAAACCATTATGCATCCAGTAATTAGCAAAAGTTTGTCCTGTCTTGGCTTCAGACTGGGCAATTTCGTTGGTGTGGTGAGGAAACTCCAGATCAGTACCACCGCCATGGATATCAATTGTATCACCAAGAATCGTGGTTGACATAACCGAACACTCAATATGCCAACCTGGACGCCCCTGTCCCCAAGGACTATTCCAAGAAATCTCACCAGCTTTGGCCGATTTCCAGAGGGCAAAATCCAAAGGATCCTCCTTACGATCGGTCTCGGCATCGGTACGACCGCTGGCTCCAATCTCCAAATCAGCCAATGTTTTATTGGCTAGGGCAGCATAATTTTCTGACTTTTGGACACGGAAATAGACATCCCCAGCGGACTCATAAGCAAAGCCCTTAGCAAGCAGGATTTCAATAAACTCAATGATCTGGTCCATGTAATCCATCACACGGGGGTTTTGGGTAGCTGGCTTAATCCCTAGTGCTCTGGTATCTTCCATGAAAGCAGCGATAAATTTATCCGCCAAGGCTTTAGGGGGCATGTCAGCTTCTGCAGCTGCCTTAATAATCTTATCGTCAACATCAGTAAAGTTTGAGATATAGTTGACAGTATAACCGCGGTATTCAAAATAACGGCGAATAGTGTCAAAAGCTACGCTGGAGCGGGCATTGCCGATATGGATATAGTTATAGACAGTCGGACCGCAGACATACATATTGACCGTATCCTCATGAATTGGCACAAAATCCCGCAGGCTGCGGGTCATAGTATCATAGATTTTAATCACCTTGTCTCCTTTATTCATTTTCGCTTATTTTCTGTTCATATAAATAGACGCAGAATTTTCATTATCAATTCCCAAACTCATCGCTTTTAGTTATAAATTTAGGGTAGCGAAAGCCATTTACCACCTGCTTCATGTAAACCCAAGAACCTTGCCTAATAAGATTAATATGAACTAGCATAAAAACAAGTGTGGCTCATTTAAACAACTAGACCAATTCTAAAAATTCGCCGATTTGCATTTTTACCGCTATGGACAACTACAAATGCGATGAATGGTAGCTAGCCTCCCGTGCTTCCTGGAGCGTACGGATAGCTTGCTCATCCTTTCGTCCATGAACTCGGACGACCTTAGCAGGGACACCGACAACAGTGACATCCGCCGGGACATCTGACAGAACAACTGCAGCTGCCCCAACCTTAGCATTCTTACCAATCTCAATCGGACCAATTAGCTGAGAATGAGCGGAAATAAGAGCACCTTCGCGGACAGTCGGATGCCGTTTCCCCACATCCTTTCCCGTTCCTCCTAAGGTTACCCCATGGTAAAGCATGGCACCTTTCTCGACAATGGCTGTTTCACCAATAACTAAACCAGAACCGTGATCGATAAAAACTCCTTCGGCAATCTGCGCTCCTGGGTGAATTTCAATTTGCGTCCAAAAGCGCCAAAACTGACTGTGCATACGAGCCAGCAGTCTAAGATGGTGCCGCCACAGAAAGTGTGATAAACGGTGAGCTGCCAGCGCCTTAATTCCAGGATAAGTCAACAGAACTTCCAAGGAACTTCGGGCAGCTGGGTCTTGGCGCTTTACAATATCAATAGTTTCCTTCCACCAGCCCATAAACACATCCTTTCACAAGATACTAAGTCCTCAAATACTCTAAAGAAAACTAATATCCCTACCGAGTAAACTATAAATTTTTCAGATAGGGAAAAAGTGCAGGCTAAATTTCACAAGCTACAAAGCCTGTAAAGAGCAAATAAGATTACAAGGGGACAGGACTATCTCTCTAAAGGCAAGGCACTTTATTTTTGAGTTTTTAAACATGTTCAAATAGAGACACTAAACCATCAAGCAAGCCTAAAAAGGAGGAGTCTTGACAACAATATTTTCTTTTCATCCAGACAAGGGGCTCATCTCAGAATCTTACAATCTGTAAGTACTAAAATCATTAACAGCTGAGCCACTTTTGACCAGATTCATCAATAAATATGAAGAAACAGCACTCAAAATCTCCTATCTAAATACAGAGACAGCGAGACTTTCCCTTGCACCTTCTCATGAGCACTAATCAGCTTGTCCAGTCCACGAGTCTTTGCATTTCATTGAGAGGATCGAGGACTACACCACGCGTATTTCCCACGCCGCTTTCTCCTTGAGCAGGGTGAGCAATTTCGTCTATCGTCCACGTCATTACCATCCCCTTGGCAGCGCGAAAAGGGTAGCCCAACTCACCATTATTATACCATTTGGCAAAGCTAGGAATACTGGAGAAGGCTGGAATGTAATCTGCTCCTTCAATAGCTAAGGCTGGATAACTACGCTGATAGCCGCCGGTCTCATCTGCCAAAATAATTACTGGAACAAAGTAGCGGCGCTCCAACTCTTGACGACTTTGATTTTCCTCACCTAAAACATCGTTGAGCAGGGTCGTGTAGGTGTTAATCAGTTGGATCATTTCGCTACTTTTAAAGATTGTTGAATTTGCAAAGTCACCAGCTTTCTTAATATTGAAAACCAGGCCATGAAGACGGTTAACAACAGCTTCCTCTAAAATTTCTATACTGAGACGCTCAACCCATTCCTGCTGTTTGGCGCTAGGATGCTCTTTTTTAAAGCGATCCAAATCTGACTTATTAGTGAAAACTGGAACAACCTTCTGTCCTTCAATTGCAATAGCATAAGGCTGGCTACTGGCAATTACAGGAATAGAGTGGAGACTGTTGACCAAGGTTAAACCGTCTAGAAAATTTTCCGGATTAGCGATGAAATTGCGCAGAGCAAAATCAATTTCTGAGTTAAATTTATTCATGATGCTTACCTTCTTGTTCTCGGTTTTCTGCTGACTGGAGAGAGGTGGCTGGATGACCATGTTCCTCATGACCACGGTGTTTCTTGCGGTGAAATCTCTTGCTTTCAGTAGCTTCTTCTTGTTTTTTGGGCCTTGGCTGCAGGGCTTTTATCGAAGCATTGACGCGCCCTTTATCATCAATTTTGATGATTTTAACATCGACTTCGTCGCCAAGTTTGACAACGTCTTCGACCCTTTCCGTACGCTGCCAAGCCAGCTCTGAAATATGCACCAAGGCATCCGTCCCCTCAAAAAGATTGACAAAGGCTCCAAAGCTTTCTAAGCGGATGACCTTAGCGTGGTAGACCTCACCAACTTTAGCCTCACGTACTAGATCAGTAATAATTTTCTTAGCTTGCTCAATGGCTGCTAAATCTGATGAGTAGATTTGAACATTGCCGTCTTCATCAATATCAATTTTAACACCGGTCTCCTCGATAATCTTATCAATGGTTTCGCCTCCCTTACCGATGACCACCTTAATCTTATCCACATCAATTTTTAAGGTATCGATTTTAGGAGCTGTCGGTGCCAATTCTGGACGGGGTTCTGAAATAGTAGTCTCAATGACATCAAGAATCTCAAAGCGGGCTTTTTTTGCTTGAGCAAGAGCTTCCTGCAGGATCTTCGGCGTGATTCCTGAGATTTTAATGTCCATTTGCAGGGCAGTAATTCCTTGGCGCGTCCCTGCTACCTTAAAGTCCATATCACCAAAGTGATCCTCAAGCCCCTGAATATCAGTCAGAATTGTGTAATCGCTGCCATCTGAAATAAGGCCCATAGCGATTCCAGCCACCGGCGCCTTGATAGGGACACCTCCAGCCATGAGTGCCAAGGTCCCAGCACAGATAGAAGCTTGGGAGGAAGAACCATTGGACTCTAGGACTTCTGCAACTAAACGGATGGCATAAGGAAAGTCTTCAAAGCTAGGCAAGACCTGTGCTAGCGCACGCTCGCCTAGGGCTCCGTGGCCAATTTCACGACGGCCGGGAGCACCGTAGCGGCCGGTTTCGCCAACTGAATACTGCGGAAAATTATAGTGATGCAAGAAGCGTTTGCGATATTCGGGATCCAAACCGTCAACAATCTTGGTCTCACTCATAGGTGCTAGGGTCAGAACTGACAGGGCCTGCGTCTGACCGCGAGTAAAGAGACCAGAACCGTGAACTTGCGGCAGAAAGTCTATATCCGCTTCTAAAGGACGAATCTCATCAATACGACGGCCATCAGGACGAATCTTGTCCTGTGTAATGAGGCGACGCACCTCTGCGTGTTCCATTTCCTCTAAAACTTCAGCGACATCCCGCATGATACGCTCATAATCTTCATGATCTGCATAGCGCTCTTCATAAGCCGCTATAACCTTATCTTTGACTTCCTGAGTCGCTTCTTCACGCGCTAGTTTTTCTTCTACTTGAACAGCTCTTTGCAGAGCAGGATTATACTCTTTAATGATTTCAGACTTGAGAGCCTCATCTACCTGCAAGAGCTCGATATCAGCTTTTGCTTGTCCGACAGCAGTGATAATTTCTTCTTGGAAGGCAATCAGCTCCTGAATCGCACTATGCCCCTCAAGAAGAGCTTCTAACATAATTTCTTCCGGCAATTCCTTAGCGCCAGATTCTACCATATTAATGGCTTCCTTTGTCCCAGCAACTGTTAGTTCCAGCAAAGAATTTTCTTTCTGCTGAGCAGAAGGATTAATGATGAATTCACCATCAATATAGGCAACTTGTACACCGGCAATGGGGCCATTAAAAGGGATATCAGAAATTGACAGGGCAAGAGAGCTTCCAAACATGGCCGCCATAGGAGCACTAGCATCAGGATCATAGGATAGAACTGTATTAATCACCTGCACCTCATTGCGAAAACCTTCCGCAAACATGGGCCGAATAGGTCGGTCGATAAGGCGGGCTGTTAGTGTCGCCTCTGCTGGCGGGCGACCTTCCCGCTTCATAAAGCCACCCGGAAACTTTCCGGCCGCATACATTTTTTCTTCATAATTAACCTGCAAGGGAAAGAAATCTGTCGTTGCCATCTTTTTGGACATGACGGCAGCACTGAGCACCGTTGATTCGCCATAGCGGATGACAGCAGCGCCGTTAGCCTGCTTGGCTACCTGACCTATTTCCACCACCAAGGGTTGCCCTGCAAAGGTCATTTGGAAGGTTTGTTTCGCCATTAGAGTACCTCTTTTACCAGAATTAGAATCGTTTCTATTTTACCACAAATAGTGACTAATGATAAGGTTATCGATATGTTTAAGGCTTTTAGGGTGAAGAAAAAGGGCTGAGACAAAAATCCAAACTCTTTAGCATATTCCATTGACGCAGCGGTTGGCAGTCCTTATCGTGAGGCGCAGTCCCATTTTCAGGTACCTCTTAGGTAGTCCATTGGACTGTTTAACGACCACGCAAATGATAGCTGAGAGTGGGACAGAAATCAATAATTTGGAGAATTTGCTTTCGTTGTCCCACCTCCGCAAAGTTGGTTAGGGATTGACCTGAACTAACGTTCATAGAATTGGATATCCTCCAACAGTTCCCCAAACTGTTGGAGCTATCACTTGTAGAGCATGGGATAAGGATATCCAACCAACCACTGCGCTTAGCGAATAAATTAACCAAATAAATAAGGTTGAGAACTTTTGTCGCAACCTCAGGTTATCTAATACCATGAACTTTGCAAGTGTCAAAATGTTCCAGTGGCGTTTGGCAGTCTGGGGATAGACTGCCAAACGCCTGCCACCTAAAAACAGGAAAGTGTCAGAGGTCTGAGCCTTAAAATGAGAGAGCGAAGAAAATCGAAATCGCAATTTTATTACGATTTACCGATTGAATCCCACTCTCCTAGATATGGTTAAGCATATTAGCAATAATAAGGAGCATTCCCAGAAAAAGGAGAAGCAAACCAAGACCGGATAGACCGGCCTGAAGACGTTTGCTTGACGACAGACTGACGGGTAGACCCAAGCCAAATAAAAAGGGACCTAGTGCAAAGAAACTAAAAAAGAGGACATTAATTTTCAAGTAGAGACTATAGAAAGACAGGGCAAACAGTAGCAAACCAATTAGCATCACCCACCTGATATTACCTACTTTCGGGCTGACAGCTAGACCGATAAAAACGAGGCCTAAAACCGGCATCAGTAAAATCAAGCCCACTATAAAATAAAATAACATGGACTTATTATAGCACACCTCAGTGTTATAGCACCCAGTAAATAGATACCATTAGGATATAGGGAATGGAAATAAGATTAACGGTGCCCCCATTCGTTTCGTTTTTTTGTCTTAACCTGCTGGCAAAAGGAAGCCAGTCAGCAGTGATTCATTGGTGCTAAAGCGCTTAATGGATTATGCAAGGGTAAGATTAAGTTGTCATCGCCAACAAGTCTTTCTCCCAACCACTGCACCAAGAGTTGGTTCCAAGACAGAGATACTGGACGCGTTTTTGCTCAATCTCACATTGTTTTTGAGCATAAGAAAACTCCCCCAGAGTGCCTGTGAATTTTAGATTTTCACTATTCACTATATGAGGGAGTAGAGCAAGATCCTTGCTTCTCTTATTATTTTTTTCTGCACTCACTAGCAACCCCTTAAAAGGTCCACTGGACCTTCTAAAAGGAATACTAATTCTTTAAGCTATTTCTTTAGGTGCTAGTAATTTTGATTAGAATTGATCAATCAAAAGTTGTTTCATATCTTCAATGTATGGCTGACGCGGATTAGCTGGTGTACATTGGTCATCATAAGCCAGACTCGCTAAGCGATCAAGAGCTGCTTCAAAGTCTTTCTTACTAACACCATTAGCCGACAATTTAGGTTCAACGTCAATAGCCTTCATCAGTTTGTCAATCCGCTGACACAGCGCTTCAACTAACTCTTCATCCGTTTTGCCTTTAAGACCAAGAGCACGGGCAATATCAGCATAGTCACGCTGAGCGCGGTATTCCTCATAACGCGGATAGACAGAACGTTTCACGTTGCCTGCAACACCGTTGTAGCGGATAACATGCTGCATAGCAATGGCAATGGCTAAACCGTGAGGCAGACCGAACTCACCACCTGTTTTGTGGGCAAGCGAGTGGTTGATTCCTAAGAAGGCATTACCGAAGGCCATACCAGCAATTGTTGACGCATAATGCATGTTTTCTTTGGCTTGTTCCCCACGAAGTGTCGGATTTTTCGGATCGTAGTTGTAGGCATCTTCCAGATTTTCAATGATCAGCTTAATAGCTTCAAGCGACCATGGGCGGGTAAAATCAGAAGCCATGACAGAGACGTAAGATTCCAAAGCGTGGGAGAGAGCATCGAGTCCTGAGAGGGCTGCTGTGCGTTTAGGCACTGTCATAACAAATTCTGGGTCAACAATAGCAACCTGTGGCACAAGCTCGTAATCAGCCAGAGGATATTTAACATGAGTAAAGTCGTCTGTGATAACGGCAAACGGTGTAACCTCAGCTCCTGTACCAGATGTCGTTGGAATACAGAAGAGACGGGTCTCCGTTTGGTGTTTGAACTTAACGATACGTTTACGGATATCGATGAATTTTTGTTGCAACTCAAGGAAGAAGGCACTGACTTGCTCATAGCTATCCAAGAAGTCTGGCTCGCGGTCCAATGATGTTTCATAAATCAAACGGGCAATCTTAGACGCATCAATAGCTGAACCACCACCGATAGCAATAACAGTATCTGGCTTAAAGTCGCGCATTTGCTTAGCGATTTCAATCGTTTGTCCCAGAGTTGGGTCTGGTTTGATCGTGCCATAAAGAGAGGTAACTACCTTTTCATCGCGAAGCGCCAATTGCCCCAAAACCGTGTCAACGAAACCGAACTGTACCATACCAGGGTCTGCTACAATCAGAGCACGCCGCATTGGTTCATAGTCATCTTGTAGATAGGAAATAGCATTCTTTTCATAGTAAGTTTTTTCCGGCAGGCGTACCCATTGAGGGCGGTTACGACGTTTTGCGACTGTTTTAACATTCAAGAGGTCGCCAGTTGATAGATTGTGTGACAATGAATTTTTCCCCCATGATCCTGTTCCCAATGTCAGACTTGCCTTCAAGGCGTCCGTATAAATATCACCGATACCACCGATGGAATCCGGTTGGTTGACCAGAACACGGGACGCTTTTACGCGATCACCGTATTCAGCTACAAATGGGTCAGCCTGAGAACCAATTTGAATTGCCGCATTGTGTCCAGCACCTTGGTAGTCAAGAAGGGCTTCAACAATTTCAATACCGTCTTCACGGTCTTTAGCCTTGTATACAGAAAGCAGAGGGGATAGCTTTTCAGAGGACAGCTTTTCACCGATATTCTTGGCGTCTAATTCAAACAAGAGAACATCTTTGCCTTCTGGTAGATCCACACCAGCGCGCTCACAAATCCAGCGGGCAGACATACCGGCTACTGGTCCATTAACTCCATGATGGTCATTGAAGACGCATTCTTCCAGTTTCTTGTAGTCCTTCTTAGGCACCAAATAGGCACCTTTTTCTTGCATTTTCTTGAGCCATTCCTTATAGATTGGAGCTTCAACAACAGCAGAGTTTTCTGTCGCACAAATCATACCGTTATCAAAGCGTTTTGACATAAGAAGGTCTTCGACAGCACGGTCAATATGAGCCGTCGCATCAACATAGACTGCACCGTTACCAGCACCAACCCCCATTGAAGGGTTACCTGATTTAAGAGCCGCATTGACCATACCAGGGCCGCCTGTTGCTAAGATTGCAGCAATTTTCTTATTGGTAATCAAGGCGTTTGTGTTGGCAATAGAAGGTGTTTCAATCCATTGGATAATATTTTCAGGTGCGCCAGCCTTGATGGCAGCTTTATACATAATTTGAGCTGCATGAACAGAACAACTTTGAGCTGATGGGTGGAAGGCAAAGACAATAGCATTGCGTGTCTTTAAGGCTGCCAAACTCTTGAACATGGTTGTTGAAGTGGGATTTGTTGTTGGGACAATCCCCGCAATAACACCTAGGGGAGCCGCAATGTGAACCTGACCTTTAACCTTATCTTCGCCGATAATGCCTACTGTTTTTTCATGTTTAATTAATTCGTAAATATTTTCAGTAGCAAAATGGTTTTTTATATCTTTATCTTCAACGATACCACGACCCGTTTCCTCGACGGCTTCTTTGGCCAGTTGCAGAGAACTTTCTGAACCAGCAAGAGCCATCGCTGCAATAATTTTATCAACCTGTTCTTGGGTGTAGGTCGCATATTCTTGCTCAGCTTTTAAGGCTTTGTCGATGAGGGAACTGGTGTATTCCTGCGCTAGTTCTTCAACTTTTTCTGCTGCTACCTTTGTTTCTTTAGCCATTAAGGTCTCCTCCAAATGATTAGTGTTTTTCTAAAAAGAATGTCTCGGAAACTTTTTGAAAATTTACTCTCTCAAAAGTTTGTGACTTTCTTCACTTATTAAGTTTACCTTATTTTAGAATAATGTCAAGCTTTTTTGTGAAAAAAATCACATTTTTTTGAGATAGCACTTTAGCCAAACAAATCCAGCACCTTCGATAGTGGTTTAGGGCCCCATCTTTAAAGCTGTTTAAACACAAAAGCATGACCAGACTTAGTAAATAGTTAAAAAAAGACCCTCTATTTCTAGAGAGTCCGAGCGTCTATCTTAAAGTTAGGGTTTGAATAAGACAGCCACTTTTTAAGGAGCTGGGACTTTGCCCAACCCTTATCTTTAGATCAAAGACCTTATCTTAACGACGAAGTCCCAGTGATTTAATCAATTCGCGGTAGCGGTTAACATCAGTACGACGAAGGTAGGCCAAAAGGTTACGACGGTGACCGATTTTTTTCATCAAACCGCGGTAAGTTGCATGATCTTTTTTGTGCTGCTGAATGTGCTCGTTGAGGTGGTTGATTTCCCAAGTCAGCACTGCTACTTGAACTTCTACAGAACCAGTGTCACCTTCGTGACGAGCATATTGAGCAATAATTTCATTTTTTTTCTCTTTTGAAATTGCCATATCTTTTCTCCTTTTATTGCTTCATCCGAGTGGTAGGTTTTGGCCTTCCTACAACCAAGAAGAAGTTAGTTTGTCTTTGCGACCTCTCTATTCTAACAAATTAGCCAGACAGCGTCAACCATACGAGATTATTGGCATATAGAGCTAGTTTACAGGTCTGACATGCCTTATTAGAAACAGCAGGGTCGCTAATCCCAGGCTGAGCAAACCCAAAACAGCAAAGGCTGCTGTCAGTGAAGGTGTCAGATAAGCGATTACACGCAGAGCTAGGGAGGCACAGGCTCCGCCAAGATTACAGCCCAGCAGCACTAGAGTCGTAGCTGTATGCAGCTGTTGCTTAGGGATCGTTTCCGACAGGAGGTTGAAGACATAGGTCACTCCTAAACTGTAGACAAAGCCAGTCAGCAGAGCGCCTAAACTAAGGAAGAAAAGATTGTGAGACAGCCACATTACCAAGAGACCCAGCCCTAAAACAAGAGGAACAAGAGTCAGCAGAGACCGTTTAAAATAGACAACCAGACTACTAAACAAGGCACCTGCTACAATTCCCATCAGCATCATCAAACTGAGTATCAAGCTGGCATCTTGGGCAGTCCCGAGCCTAAAAGCAGACACTATCACTGGAATACGCAGGGTGTTAGCAGAATTGATTAAAATAACGAAGCCAGCGTAAAGAGCAAGGGAGAGAATATAGATTAGCTGCCGCCAAGAGAGAGGAGAACTGGGAGCGGTTCTTTCCTTAGGTAAATCTGATTCTTGGCTGGACTTATCTGGACCGACAAAAAGCAGGTAAAGACCCATGATGATAAATCCCAAGGCGTAGATAGCAAAGGCAGCCGACCATGACAGCGTCAAAAGCTGACCAGCAATAAAGGTCAAAAGAGCAGAACCTAGCACTTCTGCAGATCCCCTCAATCCCAACATTTTAATACGCTCTCGCCCCGTAAAACGCTGGCTGATGATGCTGATAGCACGCGCATTGATAAGACCGATACCAACCCCCAAAACTAGGCGGGACAAAAAGACTAAGCTATAATTTTGATTAAAAATGGGAAATATACCACCTAGGGACAGCAATAAGAGGCCCGCTACAATCGTCAAGCGTTCAAATAAAAGGCGGCTCAGCCAAGGCGTCATCAGCAAAACAGCAATAATGGCAAAGGAGGGTAAAGAAATTAATAACTCTACTTTATCAGAACTGATACCCTGACTCCCGTAAGCTTTAATCATTGCCGGTAAGGCTGGGGAAATGGCATAGGTTGATACCAGCATCAAGGACAAGGCCAGAAGGCTGATTTTCTCCATCGTAAATTTCATGCTAACTCCATTCTTGAAAAACTTTAACCTCTCCAGTATAATGAAAAGCGGACTTAAAAAATAGGACATCCGTCCTAAAATGGAGGCTAGGGTGGCAGATAATCAACTAAAATACTATTTAACAAAATATAAGCTTTATCAGATCTTTCCTGAGCACTATATCAGTCAGTTGCAGCTGGTCACCTACAAGAAAGGGCAAGCCATCTGCCAGCAAGGGCAGACACTGGGGCACCTTTTTTATTTTATCGAAGGACATATAAAGATTGTCAGGCGACTCTTTAACGGCAAAGAACATATCCTAGAAACGCAGACCAAGCCTACATTAATTGGCGATATTGAATTGATGAGCAATCAAGATAGTGTATCGTCAGTCATTGCTCTGGAAACCAGCCGAGTCGTTCAACTGCCGCTCAAGAATCGGCAGCAGGTTTATCAAGATCCACTCCTGCTCTATCAGATTGGCCGCCAGCTGGCCCAAAAATTAGAACAGCAAAACATTATCTCTTCAACCAATATCTCATACTCCGTCAAGGAACGTTTAGCAACCTACATTCTGAGCCATGAAAAGGAGGGATTTTTCCAGCTGCAGCCCAGTGTCTTGGCTGATGCTTTTGGAACCTCCTATCGTCATTTAGGACGGGTGGTCAAACAGCTTCTGGATCAGGGAATCATTGAAAGGACTGCTTTTAAAACGTACCGTATTCGAGAACGCTTGGAGTTAGAAAGTCTAGTGATTCAGAACTAGCAGATTGGTAGCTTTATTTCTAAAATTTTTCGTGCTATACTAATCTTATCAAGGCACAAGCATAATATTCTTTGAAATTCAAAACTATATGGCTGATATTAAAATTCTTGCCTTAATTTAGCTTCTTAGCGCTGACTTTGACGCCATATCTGGTTTTGGTTTTCATTTAACTAAAAAGAGTCAGAAAGACCGCCTTCTCTAGCTAGAAGGGGCTGTTTTTCTTGAAGGAGGTTCACATTTTCATGTCTATACAAGATAAACTTATCAAACCCAGTCATTTGATTGATATGTCTGATATTATCCGCGAGGGTAATCCGACCTTGCGCCAAGAGGCAGCTGAGGTTGAACTGCCCCTATCAGATGAGGATATTATTCTGGGAGAAAAGATGATGCAGTTCCTTAAAAATTCCCAAGACCCAGTGATGGCCGAAAAGATGGGACTGCGCGGAGGTGTTGGCCTCGCTGCTCCTCAGCTAGATATTTCCAAACGAATCATCGCTGTTTTGGTGCCAAATCCAGAAGACGAGGAAGGCAATCCACCAGCTCAGCCCTATAGCCTCCAAGAGATTATGTATAATCCGAGAATCCTTTCCCACTCTGTTCAGGATGCGGCTTTGGCTGACGGGGAAGGCTGCCTATCTGTCGACCGTGAGGTTCCCGGCTATGTCATTCGGCACTCGCGCGTAACCGTTGAATATAACGATAAAAATGGCGATAAACAAAAGATAAAATTGCGCGGCTATAATTCCATGGTTGTTCAACATGAGATTGACCACACTAACGGGATTATGTTCTACGACCGTATCAACGAAAAAGACCCTTTCGCTATCAAGGAAGGGATGCTGATTATAGAATAAAAGAGGTTGGACTTTTGTCCTACCCCCTTTCTCTAACCTCAAAAAGTTCTCCGGATCTCATCTCATGTGATGAACGCTGTTCATCTTATTCCCACTACTTTTTACGTCTAGCTAGATATTAAGATAGGTCACCTACTGCAGTAGACACACACCCAAAAAGCCCTCGCTGAGTTTAATCCCAGCGAGGGCTTTTTATACAGTCTTATCGTATATGAGCCAAGACTAGCTCCTAATAACTTCTAGCCATTATGCTTCCTTCTTACGACGCATCCCTGCCAAACCAAGACTAGCTAAAATCGCACTCAAGCCTAAAAGCGGCAGATAAGCACTCTCCTTGCTGCCCGTCTGTGGTAAAAGACTGGCCTTCGCTGGCTGCGGTGTTGCGTCCTCAAGGTAATAGCTCACAGTTAGCGGCAGACGGTTACGATTTGGTGCCGGCGGCGTAGGATCAGCCGGATCCTCCGGTGTCGTTGTCTTAACCGTATTCGAACTGTAAGTTACACCGTTAATCGTATTGATATAGGTGTTCGCAAACGTTCCGACAGCTATCCGCTTCATCTGGATGTAGCTTTCCGCTTGGAAACTAGAGGCCAGCGAAACCGAACGCAAGAAGCTTTCCTGGAATCTGATGACAATGAGCCCCTCAGCTTCATTGACGTCTGCCGTCGTATAACCGGTCACATCCGTTCCCGCTGCGATCACAGTCCCATCCTTAAGGGTGATGTCAGACTTGGCATAGACCTTATATTGTCCGGTATACTGATCCCCTGTCTGGTCATAGTCATCATAGAAGTTATACTCAAACAGCTCATCCGAGCGGTTGCCCGGAATGATCCCGCCGATCAGACGGTAGTTGAAGACTTGGTTGAGCGCTACGCTCTGACCGTCAAGGTTATTGGTATCGGCTGGATCTAGAGTCAGGGTCACATCCTTCTTAGGATCCACCTTAGGCACGTTATTGAC
>NZ_JBZFUL010000007.1:0-100529 GCF_058314515.1 Streptococcus sp. ELY_137 | reverse complement strand
AAATGATGGGCTTTAGCAGTATAATGTAGGTGGTTCATTTGGATTACCTCTGCTGTTTTTTTCTCATTTGCAGTATAATCCAAATGAACTTTTTTGTTAACTGTTTTTAACTAGCACCACAGGTAAAAAATATAAAAACAAGAAATTTAATAATTCACCGATTAATCTAGTGATGGAGAGAAAATATGCAAAGTGGTACTCTACCAATGGTGGATTAGTAAATAGAAGTTATACTACTATTTTTGAGATTGATAAAGTAATTTTTGAATTAAAGGAAGAATTTATAGTTAGTGGAATTACTAATAGTGATTTAAAACGTTATATTAAATTCTTAAATGCTGAAAAAACTTCCAACAAGTATAGTTTTAAGGATATTTTGCTAGCCATTTTTGGAATGTTTGGAACGAATTCGCTTATTTCACAACTTTTTCCAAATCTTTCCTTATCATCGGTTTATAAGTTTATAGAAGAGCAATATAAAAATTATAGACTAATTATAGGGATTATTTTTACGCTGATATTACTTTTTTTGATTATTGTATTATTAATTTGGGTTATGTACTTAATTGCAAACGTTGATAAATTATATAAAAATAAGCAACGTTTATTCTTTTTGGAAAGACTTGATAGCATTTGGGACTTTAAGATAAATAAAGATCTTTCTGAGCATGAAGATATACTAAAACACTTTGAAAAGCATCCCAAGACAATATATACAAATGTACAGTTTTCAAGACATTGGTTTGATAAATTAATGGATAAATCTATTGGAAAGAATTCATCTGTCTATTTCAGGTATGTTGAGAATAAACTGTTGTTTATAAAAAGGGGACTACAAGCTGTTAGAAAACTTACTCTGAGTTATTTATTTCCAGTATTGTTAGGAATTCTTCTTTTAATTATAAGATCTGGGTGGAGAAGGGCTCCTATAGTGGAGAAGATAGCCATAAGTTTTCTTTACTTATGTATCTTGTTGTTTTTCTTTTTTATGTATAGCTCTCAATTAGATTTGTATACTAAAGGATTAGAGGTTTTTAAGATTGACTCGCACAAAAAATATAAATATAGTTTTAAAAAGAGTCATCGAGGGTGTAAAGTTTTTCTGATTACTTTTAGTTATCTTGTGATTTTAATAACATTTTGGTATTTTAAGATTATGTCAAACATAGAGATTATTTTAATTGTTATAATCCTAATTTATGGATATTGTAAAACAATAAATGCTGAAGAGATTAGCACGGAAGAAACAACATGATATTAGAAAGTATAGGATGCTTCTGAGAAATGTATGTGTAGTAAGAGATAGTGAGAAATTAAAAATGTTTTGTCCTACTTAGATTTTAGACTATTAAACTATGGGAGGCGAGAATGACCTACACTATCAGGGAGATGAGAGACAATGAGTTTGGACGCTTGGATGATTTCTTATATGAAGCGATTTTTATTCCGGAAGGGGCGGAAAAACCTGATAAAGAGATTATCAAGCTTCCAGACCTGCAGCTATATGTCAAAGACTTTGGCAGTCAGTTTGGGGATTTTTGCCTGGTGGCAGAAATCAATCAAGAGCTAGTCGGTGCTGTATGGAGCAGGATAATAGAGGATTATGGGCACATCAATGATGACACGCCTTCTCTTGCCGTTTCTCTTTTCAAAGAATACAGAGGGCAGGGGATTGGAACAGCCCTGATGAGAGAAATGTTGACTTTGCTCAAAATAAATGGCTTTAAGGCAGCTTCTTTATCAGTTCAAAAGGCCAATTATGCCGTTAAACTGTACCGGAAACTCGGTTTCCACACAGTATCTGAAAAAGATGAAGAGTTGATTATGGTGGTTGAATTATAGTAGGTTATTCTAGTTTTTCAATTCGATATGACTTTTGAGAAAGTTAAGTAATGGCAAGGTATAAAGGAGTGCGATATGAAGGCTATTGAAGATCATCAGGCAGAAAAATATCAGCAAACTAATTATGAAAAAGTTGAATCAGGCATTTATCAGACCAAAGATGAGAGCGGAGAACTTCAGTATGTGACTTCATTGTCTTTTGTACAGGAGCCCGACTTGGGTGAGGGAGCTGGTGAGGCTATATCGCAGTATCCTCTTGAGGATATTCTTGATAAATTTTATTGTTACATAAATGATTTTTATCCTGAAATTAGTCATCAAGATTCAGAAAAAGCATATCTAGAATTTGCCAGTACTGACTTAGCAGATATTCAAAATCTTCGTTCTATTATTGGGAAACATGTCTACAATGCCGAAGAAGATGGTTTTGTAAAGTTGATGATTGACGAAGCCTAAGGGATGGGAGACGCCCATGCGGATTAGAACAATGATAATAGACGATTATGAATCTGTATACCAACTCTGGCTTTCCTGCAAGGGCATGGGGCTTAATAATCTGGATGATTCAAGAGAAGAGATCGCTGTTTTTCTCAAGCGTAATCCGACAACTTGTTTAGTGGCTGTTGAGAAAAATACAGTTGTTGGTGTTCTTCTAGCAGGGCATGATGGCAGACGTGGCTATATTTATCATACAGCGGTTCACCCAGATTTTAGAGAACAGGGAATTGGACGACAGTTGGTTGGTCAAGGACTTGCTGAGCTTCAGCAAGAAGGGATTCACAAGGTGGCCTTAGTTGTTTTTGACCGCAATCAGGCCGGCAATGGCTTCTGGGAAAAGTGCGGCTTTACCGTTAGAGAAGATTTGGTTTACCGCAATAAGGCGCTGACGGATATTGTCAGGATTGATACTTAAAACCTAATGCGAGAGTAATCTAGGAAGAGCGTTCAATGTCAACGCCATCGCCGAATATGAGGTTACGGAATTTTTCCCAAGTAAGTTTGCAGAGGGTTTTGAAGACTTTGTTGAGTGAGAATATCTTAATCCGACAATCTCTGTTAGGCTTGTGCTGCCCTAGCTGCAGGAGCGATTGAACCATGAAAAATAATAGACTGTTTAAAATTCTATACTACGTACTGGAGAAGGGTAAAGTAACGGCTAATGAATTGGCTGAGAAATATGAAGTCTCAGTCAGGACCATATACCGAGATATCGATGTTATCAGCAGTGCAGGCATTCCGATTTATGCGACTCAAGGCAAGGGTGGTGGCATTGAAATTTCTGATGACTTTGTACTGAGGAAATCACTGCTCTCTGGGAAAGAACAAGAGCAGATTTTAATCGCCTTGAAAGGTCTGGAGGGAACAAGTAAAGAATATGAGAATGAGCTTCTGACAAAACTATCGGCTCTCTTTAAAATGAAAAACACTAACTGGATAGAGGTTGATTTTGATAGCTGGCAGGGGAATAAAGCCTATGATGAGTTATTTAGAGACATAAAGTCAGCTATTATCAATAAAAATATTGTGAGATTCCGATATTTTTCCAGCAGCAAAGAAGAGACCTATAGAGAAGTCAAACCCGTCAGGCTTTTATTTAAAAGCTGGGATTGGTATGTCTATGGTTTTTGTTTGCTCAGAAATGATTTCCGGTATTTTAAACTGTCTCGTATCAAAGGCTTTGAAACGTGTCGGGATTGCTTTAACGATCAATTCGACAGTATTGTTTTGCCAAGGGAAGTAAAGACTGAAGATACAGTAGCAATCAAAATGAAATTTGATAAAACCGTAGCTTTTAGGGTTTACGATGAAATGGCTGAACATGCTGCAGAAGATAAAGATGGCAACCTCTGTGCTGAGATAGAATTGCCCAATGACGACAACCTTTATCGTTATATTCTTTCATTTGGAGATGCGGTAGAAGTTTTAGAACCAGAGGATGTTCGAAAGCAAATGAGAGAAATGACTCATAAAATGGCCAAAAAATATAGAACCTGACAAATGGTGTCAAGTATCTTCCTGTACAATAGAACTATCAAAATACAGGAGGATTAGATCATGAAATACGAATGGAGAAAACAGGAAAAAGCTCTTTATGGTGTCAAGCAGACACCGGTCGTAGTAGAAGTACCCAAACAGCAGTTTATCCTGATAAAAGGCAAAGGTAATCCCAATGAAGCGGATTTTTCAGATAGGATATCCGCCCTATATGCGCTGGCCTATGCTATCAAGATGCAGTATAAGAAAGATATGAAAGACAGGTCCGATGCTGAAGTGACGGATTTTACCGTCTATCCTTTGGAGGGACTTTGGGAAAATGGTGATGAGTCAGCATTTGATAAAAACAAACTGACCTATACACTGATGATTAAACAACCTGATTTTATAAAGCAGAAGGATTTTACCAAGGCGCTTGAGACTGTTAGAAAGAAAAAGCCTAATGACTTGTATGATGAGATAGGCTTTGAAGAAGTAAAAGATGGCAAAGCTATTCAGATCTTACATATGGGAAGCTACGATGATGAACCCAAGTCTTTTGCATTGATGGAGCAACTTGCCAATGATCTCAACCTTACACGAACAGCCGATTTTCACAGAGAAATCTACCTAAGCAATCGCAACAGAACAGCTGAAGACAAGCAAAAAACTATACTTAGGTACTCCGTGAGGTAAATACATGGAAAACGTTATCCAATAGGTGTGTGAGGCAGGAATGATGAAAACTATTTATATGTACGTCCAAGATACTATGGCCGATTGGGAACATGGCTATCTAATGCAAGCTCTGAGTCTGCAGACTAAGCTGAAAAAGCCCAAAGTTTCTTTTAAGACGGTAGGCAGGACAAAAGCGCCGATTAGGACAGCCAGCGGAATGACTCTAGTACCAGATTTAAGTCTAGATGATATAGATGTTGCAAGTACAGCAGCTTTGGTGCTCATTGGCGGTGAGACTTGGCTGGATGAGGAACAAGCAGCTATTTTGAACCTTGCGGCCAAGTTGTTACAGGAGGGATTCTTGGTTGCCGCTATCTGCGGTGCTACCTTGGGGCTGGCTGACCGTAGTACCTTAAATACACGTTTCCATACGAGCAATGCTCCTTTTTACCCAGAAATGAGTCCTCATTATACTGGGCAGAGGTATTACAAAGAAGATGTGGCTGTTTGTGATAGCAATCTGATTACAGCAAGCTCTGCTGGTTCTTTACTGTGGGCAAAACTGATTGTTGAAAAACTGGACTTGTATGCTAAGAAAACTATCGAAGCCTGGTTTGACTATTTTTCTACGGGAGATGTTGCCGCTTATGCTAGATTGATGTCCTCATTTTCAGAGTAAGGAGAAAATTATATGCCAGCTTTTTACCTACTAGTTCTTTTCCTCTTCATTCGATTTATTTTTCTTTCACTCTTGGATAGGAAAGCAATAGGGCGGGCAGCCCATTTTGCTTCGATGCAAGGAAAAGAAATGATAGCTTACTGCCTTTATCAATTATCTACCCTGATGCTTCTGGTTGCTCCCTTCTTTCTAAAAGTCAGTCTTCATTTCTCTAGTTTTTTCTACTTAGGATTGGGAGTCTATCTTTTAGGCGACGTGCTTCTTATTTTGGTCATGAAGGATTTTGCCAACCCTGATGAAAAAGGATTGAATACCAAAGGGCTTTATGCTCTGTCCCGTCACCCAATGTATATCGCTTATTTTGTTTTCTTTTTAGGCGTGGCGATGCTGACTCGGTCATTAATGCTGCTTATTTTCTTAGCTATTTTTCAACTGTCAGCTCACGTTATCATACTAGCGGAGGAAAGAGAGTGTTTCATAAAATTTGGTGCTGCCTATCGAGAATACCAAAAACGTGTTAGGATGTATCTGTGAAGTTGCTTGTTACAAATCAGACTGTTTCTATAAGGAAGATTAGCTAATGAAAAAAATCGCCCTTTTACGCGGTGTCACACCTGTCGGACAAAATAAAATCCCCAAGATGGCTTATCTTAGGGAGATTCTAGAGATAGCAGGTTTGCAGTCCGTACAGACCTACATCCAGATTGGGAATATTATTTGCGAAACAGATTTAGCTGATGAGGACATCAAAAATCTCGTCCATGATACGATTTTTAAAAATATCGGGGCGAATTTATCCGTCATTATCAAAAGCCCTGAGCAACTAGCAAAGGTTACGCAGGAAAATCTTTTTGATGAGACCTATGATAGCTCACGTGTTCATCTGGTTTTCATCAATGATACCATTTCTTCCAATGAAATAGCAGAGCTTCTAGCACAAGATTTTGGTGATGAGGAATTTTACGTTGGAAGCCAGTGCCTTTATATGTATCTCCCCAGAGAAGCTAAAAAGAAAAAGCTGAATACGAATTTTTTGGAGAAATGGTTTGGTATTACCGCTACAATGAGAAAATTGGGAGTTGTGTTGAGATTGTTGCAGATGTAAAGAGGAGGAAATAGAGATGGGATTAACGACTAAAATATTTTTGATGGGGATGAGTATAGTTTTCAATAAATGATTAATTATTTATCGGAAAACCTGTTTTCTTTTAATAATAAGGCAAAATCATTTATATGAGGTAAAATAGATGTTGAAAAAGAGAACTTCAAAAGAGATATTTGCGTCTGTATTTCTTGAACTAGCTAAAAGTTACCCCGTTGACAAAATTACTGTTAGAATGTTGGTGGCTGAGAGTGGGTTATCTACAAAGACTTTCTATAATCATTTTCAAAATAAACTTGAACTGATGCTCTATGTAGAGGAGTCTGAGACAGAAAAAATATATAAAAAGCTCGAAAATAGTAATTACTCTTTTCATGACTTTTTAGTCATAGGTATCGAATCTTATAAGAAGATTCAATATTTTATAAAGAATGCTTTCGCCAATACCTCTGGACAGGAATCTTTCCAGACTATACATGCAAATCAGGCTTATGATGCCATTTTGGGATTGCTTTTAAAAATCAATAAAATAGATAAACTAGATTTTGAGATAGAAGCAGTACTTAGATTGTATGTTTGTGGCCTTGTAGAAATGTTTTACAGATTTTCTATGGATGAAATACCTATGTCAACTGAGAATTTTATAGAATTTTGTGAGGAAAATATGCCTCAAAAACTTAAACCATATTTATTATAATGACCATGTCGCTTTAACGACAAAATTACACACTTTCACATATTAGTGTAAAAGTACATATTTCAAATGTTTTGTTGATTGTTTTTGACTCTTTCATATGCTATATTCTAGCTAGGTATACAGACATATTTGGGAATCATAAAGTTACGATTTCTAGTCTTGTGAAAATAATTAGAGAGGATAGCAATTATGGGCAGAGTTGAAGGAAAAATAGCGGTCATTACAGGTGCAAGCTCAGGAATGGGGGAATCCGCAGCAAAGTTATTTGCCAAAGAAGGTGCATCGGTTGTTTTGGTTGCTCTAGAAGCTGATTTAATCGAAAAACTGGTCAATGAAATTAAGGATGCGGGAGGCAAGGCGATTGGTTTCGCTTATGATTTAAGCAAAGAAGAGGCTTGGGAAGATATCACTAAACAAGCTGAAGAGATGTTTGGGAAAATCGATATTCTTGTTAATAATGCTGGAATTAGCCCTAATGATGCAGGTATTGAAAATTGCAGCATGGAATTATGGGATAAAACAATGGATATCAATGTTAAGAGTGTTTGGTTGGGCATGAGAGCGGTTGTGCCTTATATGAGAAAAGCCGGCGGTGGCTCTATCGTAAACTGTGCCTCTGGTATTGTTCATCAAGGAGGCGTAGATACAGTAGCCTACTCAGCCTCTAAAGGTGGCGTTTACAGTATGAGTATTAATGCGGCTGTGACTCTTGCCAGTGATCATATACGTGTTAATTCGGTTAATCCAGGTTTCATCTATACGCCCCTCATTGAGAAAATGGGTATGGGTTCATTTGAGGAACTCTCAAATTCAATGAAGGGCAAGACTCCTCTACCGCCGTATGTTGGAAAGCCAGAAGATATCGCTTACGCCTATTTGTACTTGGCATCAGATGAGTCTTCATTTGTAACGGGAACTGAGATTGTTATTGATGGCGGTGCAAGTATTGTTTAAATATAATCATGTATTTTTAGGTGAGTCAATATAATAAAAGCATAGAATAAACGATTTTAACATCGTAATTCTATGCTTATTTTTTATCTTTTTAGGGAGCTGCGCTCACAAAGCGTGTGAACCAGTAAACCGCCCGCTATGCGGGGGTGGAGATGAAAAGTTAGACAAGTAGTTACGAAAAATTCTCTAAGTCATAGAGTAAAGTTATTGATGAGGCCTAAAACTTCACCCAGTATTTACCAACGATGATAGGCCTTCGGAGGAAATAGCAGAGCTCCTAGAGCAGGCCTTTAAAATAACCTAGTCCAATACAGTCACAATTGGTTCAGCTGATGACCAGTCAGACAATTGGTCGAAAAATTGGGTGAAGGCCGGTGTTTGGTTGTGGCTATCAATGGCTTCTTGATTTTCCCACTGTTCAATCATGATAAATTGATTGGGCTTGTCCACAGCTTGATAGAGCTGATAGCTGCGGTTTCCTTTTTCTTGTCTTGAGGATTCAATCAGTGGTTGAATCGCCTGCAAGAAATCTTGACGATTATCCTCTTTAATAAAGAACGTGGCGTTGATTGTTTTCATAAATGGCCTCCTTGTAATAGATAATACTGGTAACAGTCTATAAATTTATAGACTAAATGTCAATATTTTGTTGCTTTCTAACATAGAGGGCAGCTACATATTATCTTTACCCCATGTGTTGAGTTTGAGTAAAAGCTTCAATAGTTCTTGTCCTTTTGCTGTTAAGCGGTACTGAGTGTGAAAAGGTAAGGTTTGTAGGTCTGTTTTGAGCACTAGGCCATCGGCTATTAAATCGTTTAAAGCGCGTGTCAGCATGGTTTTGGTGATTCCCTCTACTTCACGCTTTAACTGGTTAAAACGAATAGACTCATGCTGTGAGATAATCCAGATAATATTGAGTTTCCATTTTCCCGAAATACTGTCCATTAATCTTGATACCCCACAGTTCCAGTGTGTGTTTGTTTGCATAGCAGGGTCTCCTAAGACAGTGGTCACAAAACAGTGACTACTGTTTTTTCATTATTAGCTTTATTATAATGAAATTGTTAAGAAACACAAAGGAGGATACAAGATTATGGAAAATATTTTAAGCTTTTTGGATGAACGTCGGTCTGTCAGACATTTTGATTCCCAAGCAATCTTGGAAAAAAGTGTGATCGTCGATATGCTGAAACATGCCAGCTATGCGCCATCTGGCAATAATTTTCAGCCTTGGCGCGTTTTAGTTGTTAAAAATAAAGAGAAGCAAAAAGAATTGAGGAAATTATCAGCTAATCAGCCGCAGGTTGAGACAGCCTCCGTAGTGTTTCTCTTATTTGGTGATAAAAAGGCCTATGACTTAGAGTGGTGGCAAGATTTTCATGTGGAAAAAGGTACTGTTACAAAAGTGGAGGCAGCTGTCCGCTCAGAGCGGATAGGTCAGTATTTTTCTCTTCACCCAGAGGATAAGGATGTTGAAGGCTTACGACTGGATGTTGGTCTCTTTGCTATGAACCTCATGCATGTTGTCCGTGCCTATGGTTATGACAGTGTGCCAATGAGAGGAGTGGATTTTGAAGCAATGAAGGACTACCTAAAACTCTCTTCTGATTGGGAACCTATTTTAATGCTGGCTGTGGGGAAAGCTTTGAAATCTGGTTACCCGCATATCAGACGTTCCCCAGACGATTTTGCGGTTATTATAGAAGAGTAAAGGGAGTAAGAGGGGAAGGGAAAGAATTCAAAAATGGAAAATTTGGGGTCGTATCCTCTTGTGTCAAGGGCTTACTCCAAATTAGGAAGACTGGACGAATTTTTGCCCAGTCTTCTTTTTATGGTAGAATAAATAGAAGATACTAGAACATCTTATGAAAATGACCTATTTAACGAGACAGACTGGCTTTTATTGTACTGTTACCAGAGGTAGTAGAAGCAATGAAAAGGAATCTAGAAGAAGTTTTATCTAGAGATAGGCTGCAGAAGGAAAACATTATAATGAAAAAACAAACATTTGTCTTTAAGGTTGGAACAAGTTCTCTGACTCAGAAAAATGGAAATTTGGATCGTATTAAACTAGCCCGTATCACTAACCAGCTGGCCCAGCTCCACCAACAAGGGCATGATATTGTTCTTGTTACATCTGGCTCTATCGCAGCGGGCTTTAGGCGTCTAGGATTTGAGAAGCGTCCCAGAAAAATTGCTGAAAAGCAAGCTAGTGCAGCGGTCGGTCAGGGGCTTTTGATTGAGGAATACACTCAAAATCTCATGAAAGACAGCATTGTGGCGGCCCAGATTTTATTGACTCAGGATGACTTTGCGGATGATCGTCGTTATAAGAATGCCTCTCAAGCTCTGCAGGTTTTACTGCGTCAGCGGGCTATTCCTATCATTAATGAAAATGATACCATTGCTATTGAGGAGATTAAGGTCGGAGACAATGATACGCTCTCAGCTCAGGTTGCTTCCTTGGTCAAGGCGGATCTTCTGGTTATCCTGACTGATGTCGATGGACTCTACTCTGACAATCCTAGTAAAAATCCTGAGGCTAAGCATTTTGATAAAGTCGTCAACATCACGGATGATCTCTTTGAAATGGCTGCTGGTACTGGCAGTAGCAATGGGACCGGTGGTATGACCACTAAACTTCAGGCTGCTCAGATTGCGACTAAGTCCGGTGTACCAGTTTATATTTGCTCGTCTAAGAAAGATACGGCTCTCCTGCAAGCGGTTGGTCAGACTAATCGGGGCACTCTTTTCTTGGCAGATGAAGCGGGGATGAGCCAACGTGAGCAGTGGATGGCTTTCTATGCCCGAACAGAAGCTTATGTAGAGATTGACAAGGGAGCCAAGGAAGCTTTGGATGACCATGGGAATAGTTTACTGGCAGCAGGCATTACCAAGGTCAGTGGTGATTTTGAGGTCGGCGATATTGTAGAGGTCTACAATCAGCCCCAGCATGATTTGCTTGGTAAAGGACGTGCCAAGATGTCTTCGCAAGAATTACGAGACCTGTTGCTTCAAGAGCATGCTAAGGGAGTTTTTATTCACCGCAATGACTGGGTGGCTCTATAAGAAAGGGATAATATGACATCAACACAAGAATTATTAGATAGTCTGCTAGCTCATAAAGCGGCTATCAATCTGGCCAGTACGACCCAGAAAAACGAGGCGCTTGAGGCCATGGCTGCAGCCTTGGAAGAGCATATACCAGCTATTTTGGCCGCAAATGAAGCAGATATGGCCGCAGCCCAGCAGGGTTCTATCAGTCCGGTTATGCAAGACCGCCTGCTGTTGACAGAAAAGCGCATCCAAGAGATGGCTGCAGGTATTCGAGCCCTGATCTCTTTGACTGACCCAGTTGGTCTGATTTTGGAAGAAAATATGGCTTCCAACGGGATGAAGATCGTCAAGCGCTCCCTACCTTTTGGATTGATTGGCATGATTTATGAAAGTCGGCCTAATGTGACCTCCGATGCAGCAGCCCTAGCCATCAAAAGCGGTAATGCTGTCATTTTGCGCGGCGGTAAGGAGGCTTTTCGCTCGGCCAATGCGATTGTTTTAGCCCTGAAGGCCGGTTTGGAAAAGGCGGGTATTGCTCCTGAAGTGATTGAATTGGTTCAGGATACCAGCCGTACTTCAGCGACTGAGTTAATGACTGCCAAGGGCAAGATTGATCTCTTAGTTCCTCGGGGCGGAGCAGGTTTGATTCGGGCTGTTGTGGAGCAGGCTACCGTGCCAGTTATCGAGACAGGGACGGGAATTTGCCATGTTTATGTAGATGCTGACGCTGATTTGGATAAGGCGGTAGCTATCGTTGTCAACGCTAAAACTAGCCGGCCATCAGTCTGTAATGCTGAGGAGGTCCTTTTGGTGCATGAGGCTGTTGCCAGCGACTTCCTGCCTAAGTTGGAGCAAGCTCTGGCCGGAGAGGTAGAGCTGCGTGCTGATGAGCAAGCTTTGGCCTATTTAAGCAGCGCTCATCCAGCCGGCGTAGATGACTTTGATACGGAATTTTTAGACTTTATTTTGGCTGTTAAGGTGGTTTCTGATGTAGCTGAGGCCGTAGAGCATATCGCCCAGCATTCGACGGGGCACAGTGAAGCTATTGTGACAGAGAATACTAAAGCTGCGGATTACTTTACCCAGTTGGTAGATTCAGCAGCTGTCTATGTCAATGCATCGACTCGTTTCACTGATGGCGGACAGTTCGGTTTGGGTTGTGAATTGGGAATTTCAACGCAGAAAATGCATGCGCGCGGCCCTATGGGCTTGCGTGAAATGACAACCTACAAATACATCATTACAGGTAATGGTCAAATTCGAGAATAGGAGACAGACATGAAGATTGGTTTTATCGGTTTGGGCAACATGGGGGGAGCTATTGCAGAGTCAGTAGCCAAGCTTGAAGTCCACGAACTCTTACTCAGTGATCATAACCAAGTCAAGGCCGAACAGATCCAAAAAGCCTGTGGTGGTGAGATTTTATCTAATGAGACGCTTATTGAACAGGCTGATCTAGTTTTTCTCGGCATTAAGCCACAATTTATAGCACCTATTTTGGAGGACTTATCAGAAACTATTGCTCATAATCCTGACACTGTTTGGGTCTCCATGGCTGCTGGTGTTACAATTGAGCAATTGTCAACTTATCTGCCAACTGAAAAGATTGTTCGTATGATGCCTAATACCCCAGTGGCTATCAGTCAGGGAATGACCACATTTACCACCCGCAATCCTCAATTGGAATTGCTTTTTGAAGAGGTGATGGTCGAATCTGGACAAGTTCAGAAGATTCCAGAAAAGCTGATAGATGCAGCAACAGCTATTGCTGGCTGCGGACCGGCTTTTGTCTATGAGATTATCGACACCTTGACTCAAGCTGGTGTACAAAATGGTCTCAGTGCAGTAACAGCTAGACGCTTGGCAGCTCAGACCCTGCTTGGAGCTTCTCAAATGGTGCTTGAGTCAGACAGGCATCCGTCTCAATTACGAGATGAAGTGACGTCACCCGGCGGTTCAACGATTGCTGGCTTGCTGGCTATGACTCAAGCTGGCCTGCAAGCTTCACTGATCCAAGGGATTAATCAAGCCTTGGAGCGCACTAAAGAACTGACTAAAGATAAGTAGCCCTCAGTTTACCAGTATTTAGTTCCTTAAGAGAAGAAAGATTAGTCATGAAAATCGCAGATAAAACCGTTACCCGCGCCATTTTAGAGCGTCATGGGTTTACCTTTAAAAAATCCTTCGGTCAGAACTTTTTGACCGATACCAATATTTTACAGAAGATTGTTGACGTGGCAGAGGTTGACCAGAACGTCAATGTCATTGAGATTGGCCCCGGCATCGGGGCTTTGACCGAGTTTTTGGCGGAGAAGGCTGCTGAGGTCATGGCTTTTGAGATTGATGAGCGTCTCATTCCGATTTTGGCAGATACCCTGCGTGATTTTGACAACGTGCAGGTAATCAATCAAGATATCCTCAAGGCGGACTTGCAAACACAAATTCAAAACTTTAAAAATCCTGACCTACCTATCAAAGTTGTAGCCAACCTGCCTTACTACATCACCACGCCAATTTTGATGCACTTAATTGAGAGTAGGATTCCCTTTCAAGGGTTTGTAGTCATGATGCAAAAAGAAGTAGCCGACCGGATTTCAGCCGAGCCTAACACTAAGGCTTACGGGTCGTTGTCGATTGCAGTGCAGTATTATATGGAGACTCAGGTTGCCTTTATTGTACCACGGGCGGTCTTTGTGCCTGCGCCAAATGTTGACTCAGCCATCCTTAAAATGGTACGCCGCAATCAGCCTTTGGTGGAAGTGCAAGATGAAGATTTCCTTTTTGATGTCGCAAAAGCCAGCTTTGTGCACCGTCGGAAAACCTTGTGGAATAATTTAACCAACCGCTTTGGCAAGTCAGAAGATATCAAAGCTAAATTGGAAGCCGCTTTGGAACAAGCTGAACTCCAGCCATCTATCCGTGGCGAAGCCTTGTCTATTATGGATTTTGCTAGATTGGCAGATGCGTTGAGAGAGACTGGATTAAAATAGAAATTGAGAGAGAAAATAATCAATGACCTTACAGCCTTTTACAAAATGAACAGGTGGGAAACGACAGTTACTACCAACATTACATGCCTACCGATCAGAAAGATTTAAAAGAATATATACAAGAAGGTCATTAGTCATATTATTTAGATTTAATTTGAAGACTTTTGTCACTATTAAAGTCATTTTGGGGTTCCTATGCAGTTACAATTCAATTTAGATTTAGTTGAAGGTTATAGCAATAATAGTCAAAAGGCTCGTATTCTAACTGAAGATTGGGTCGACAGGCAATCTTACTGTCCAAATTGTGGTCAAGAGCCTTTGACTCATTTTGAAAATAATCGTCCTGTGGCTGATTTTTTCTGTCCTAATTGTTCAGAAGAATTTGAGTTGAAAAGTAAACAGGGTAAATTTTCAACAATCATAACTGATGGTGCTTATACAACTATGCTTGAACGAGTCCAAGCTGATAATAATCCCAATTTTTTCTTTTTGACCTATTCAAAGAATTATGAGGTTCAAAATTTTCTAGTACTGCCAAAACAATTTATAACAAAAAGCGCTATTATCAAGAGAAAGCCTCTCGCACCAACCGCTAAAAGAGCAGGTTGGATAGGTTGTAATATTGATTTATCACAAGTACCCTCAAAAGGAAAAATATTTCTTGTTAAAAATGGTAAAGTTAGAGAACCTGAATTAGTTTCGAAAGAATTTGGAAAAACTCTCTTTCTAAGAACACAATCTCTTACTACTAGAGGGTGGCTTTTAGAAATCCTTAAATGCATAGACAAAATAGAAAAAAATGAATTTACTCTTGAAAAAATGTACAGTTTTGAGAGTGAATTAAAATTAATTTTTCCTAATAATAATCATATAAAGGACAAGATTCGCCAGCAGTTGCAAATTCTTAGAGATAAAGGAGTTATAGAGTTTATAGGGAGAGGACGATACAGAAAAGTATGAAATTGAAATTACTAAAATATTATCTCATGTTGTTTCGATTAAAAGTGATAGTGAAATAGAAGCAGGTGAGCTTATGAAACTAATAAAGATTTTAGCGGGTCTCTGTTCCAGTCTTTATATCATACAGGCTGGCTTACATTTTCTCATTTTGTTGGGACTTCCTTTGGGTGGCTTCTTTTTTGGCGGGCTTTATACCGTCTTTCCGCTTTGGCTAAGACCTGCCAATCTCTTTTTTTGTTTTGCCTGGTCGTTTTTTGCCTATTTTTATTTGGCTTATGGACAGATTCTTACCAGCTGCTGGACAAAAGAAGACAGGATCTTATCATGGTGATGATGACTAGTCTAGCCCTCATGGCTACTGTTTTTAATCTCTTTATTAGTAGCAGTCTGCTTGAGAAATATGGAACCGGCAGTATGACAGCCTTGACCTTTTTACTGAGTTGCTGCTTGCTCACCTTATCAAAAAAATCCCGCTGAACGAGCAGGATTTTTTAATTAGCTTAATTTTTCAGGCTCTTCCACAAAAAATCGAACAACCGTTCCACAGTTTTTACAGATTTCTAGGCAGAGCGATTGACCTAGCTTAGTGGCACTGCCCGAACGTGAAACACCAGCATAGCCTTTGTTTTGTTTAGCTGTAACAAATTGATTTTTCCCACAGTAAGGGCAAGTTTGTGTTTTCATGATTGTTCCTCCTTATTCAGTTGAAAAATATCTTCCACGGGCAGCTGGAAAATCTCGGCGATTTTGAGAGCCATTTCAAGAGAAGGATTATAGCGATTATTTTCCAGATGAACAATGGTTTCGCGGCGCACGCCGACTAATTGTGCCAGTTCCTGCTGGCTCATTTTTTTCGCCTTGCGTAATTCTTTGAGATTAGTTAGGATATTAGCCATCTTAACCACCTCTTTTCTCAAAGAGGAAAAAAGCAATATCAAAGGCCAAAATCATAACTGCGCCGAAGATCAAAATCATACCAGCTGTCAAGGTAAATGGGAAGAAGAAGACGATAACGCTCAAAATCATCAAGCAAGCTAAGATCAAACTCAAGGTCAGGCAAGCAGCCTTAGCCAAGTCAGCATAGAAGCGTTCATCAGGCTTTTCATCCACTTTTTTGAAAGCAAAGTAGAGGAAGAAAGCAACTAAAATCAAGAGCCCCAATCCTAAAAAGACATGCTTTATCCAGATAGGATTGCTATTTGGAGTAAGAGCCCAAATACCTTTGGTATAAACCCCCATAGCTGCAAAAAGTGTTAGGCTGTACAGTTTTTCAGTCAGTCCAAAATAACGATCTTCTGGATCTTGAAAGGCTTCTTTGCGAAAGAGCCAAAAAATGCCAGCTTGAAACAGTAAAACGATAATGAAGGCAGTAGTTTTTATCCAAGCAGGATGACTTTGCGGTGTTAGAAACCACAAAAGTAACATCAGAAGCCAGGAAATATAGAGCCATTTTTTATTTTTCATTAGTAAACAACCTCCCTATTCTTTTTTTGTGACGATTCATCAGCCAAACAGTAGTCGCGAAAATGACAGCTATCAAACCAAATGTTATGCCTAAAACAGCAAGCTTGATACTAACAGGATTTGAACTAACTGCGGCATTGACAATCATAATTGGGATAACAGATAAACTTGGTATCAAGTAGGTCCAGCGGAATTTTTGTTTTTGCTGAGGTACTTTTTAAGAGCAGACTTGGCAGGTTTATCAGGAAATTTGACGGTATTGACAATGATAAAAATAAGGAAAATCAAAGCCATTGTAATGCCAAAGGTGACATGTTTGATCCAGACAGGATGAGAGTCAGCTGAGATTAACCAGATGACAAATAGTTGAGGAAGCACAATAGCGAATGTCATCCGTTTGTAAATATCTTTTTTTATAAGTTATCCCTTCTTTCTATATAAGATAAATGTTAATTATTTCTAACTCTTTCTGTTATAAATATATCACTTCTTCAAAATACTGTCAATAAAAAGTGAATTATTTATCACATTTATGTCGTGAGCCATAAAGAACGCCCCCAATCCTTTTTATGACAAAAAACTCCCGTCTATATGAGACGAGAGCTCGCTAACAATAAGGAAAGGACGGGATTTGAACCCGCGCGTGAACAAAGTTCACTTGCCGGATTTCGAGTCCGGTGCCGTACCAAGCTGGGCCACCTTTCCAAAAGAGTCTTTTGAAAATGAATTGCTTCAGTATCAATTGTGAGTTACCTAAATCCATTTTTATCTGACTTTGTAAATGTATTGATTGAAAAGAAACATCACAGGAAGAAAACCAACCTGTGATTAATCTTTCTCAATCAAATGCGGAGAAAGGGATTTGAACCCTCACGCCCGTATGGGCACATGCGCCTGAAGCATGCGTGTCTGCCGTTCCACCATCTCCGCAGATAAAAATATTATACCTTAATTTTTTAAAAATGCAAGCTGTTTTACCCTTCCTAGCGACTGCCAGCCTTCTTTTTGTGATATAATAAGCCCATAAAATTGATAAAGGAGTTCATTTGCAAGGTAGAATTATCAAGGCTTTGGCCGGTTTTTATTACATCGAGGCGGACGGTCAGCTTTACCAGACAAGAGCCCGCGGAAACTTCAGAAAGAAAGGGCACACGCCTTATGTAGGGGATTTTGTTGACTTTTCGGCTGAAGAAAAATCAGAAGGATATATTCTGAAAATCCATAATCGCAAGAACAGTCTAGTGCGTCCCCCCATTGTTAATATTGATCAGGCTGTTGTCATTATGTCCGCCAAGGAGCCGGATTTTAATAGCAATTTACTCGATCGTTTCCTAGTCCTTTTGGAAGGGAAGCAGATTCGACCTATTATTTATATTTCCAAGATGGATTTGCTGGAAGATAGAGTAGCTATGCAAGAAATCCGTAGACAGTACCAGATTATCGGTTATGATTTTGTTTGGTCGTTAGATGAGCTGCTTCCTTATTTATCTGGAAAAGTGAGCGTTTTTATGGGGCAGACTGGTGTTGGTAAATCTACCTTGCTCAATAAAATTGCTCCTGAGCTAGACTTAGAAACCAAAACTATTTCTGATAGTCTGGGACGGGGACGCCACACTACTAGGGCAGTCAGTTTATATGACGCTTACGGTGGTAAAATCGCTGATACCCCCGGCTTTTCCTCTCTTAATTATGAGATTGGCAGTGCTGAGGACTTAAGCGAAGCGTTTCCTGAAATTCGTAAAGCTAGTCATGGCTGTAAATTCCGATCTTGCACCCATACGCATGAGCCTGACTGTGCTGTGAAGACAGCTCTTGAGGCCGGCCATATCTGGCAGGAACGCTATGATAATTACCTGCAATTCCTTAGTGAAATTGAGAATCGCCGAGAAGTCTACAAGAAAATTATTAAAAGAAAGTAGGAAATCCATGATAAAAAAGATTGCTCCTTCAATCCTTGCTGCTGACTATGCCAATTTTGCAAATGAGCTCAAACGTATTGACGCCACTAATGCTGATTATGTTCATATTGATATCATGGATGGTCAGTTTGTTCCGAATATTAGTTTTGGAGCAGATGTGGTTGCTAGTATGCGTAAGCACAGCAAAATGGTTTTTGATTGTCATTTGATGGTTGTTGATCCTGAGCGCTATGTTGAGGCCTTTGCTCAGGCTGGTGCTGATATTATGACCATCCACGTTGAAGCAACGAAACATATTCATGGCAGTCTGCAAAAGATTAAGACTGCAGGAATGAAGGCTAGTGTGGCAATCAATCCAGGAACGCCAGTATCGACGTTAGTTCCCTTGCTGCCCTTGGTTGACCAAGTGTTGATTATGACCGTTAATCCAGGTTTTGGGGGACAGGCCTTTATTCCTGAAATGCTGGATAAGGTTCAAACAGTAGCGGCTTGGCGGGAAGAAACGGGTTATGACTTTGATATTGAGGTTGACGGTGGTGTTGATAATCGTACGATTGCAGACTGTGCGGAGGCTGGAGCTAATGTTTTTGTGGCAGGCTCCTACCTCTTTAAAGCTGATGATTTAACAGCCCAAGTCCAAACCTTAGAGGATGCGCTCAATGACTGAGGTTGCCCTAGTTGCCGGTGGGAGGCCTTGCGCTCCTGCTAGGGATTTTGATGTTTATGTCGGAATTGATGGAGGCAGTCTCTGGCTTTTGCAGCATGGCTTTCCTTTAGATTTAGCAGTAGGGGATTTTGATTCTGTTACTGTCGAGGAGCTAGCCTTGATTAGGCAGCAGGCAGGGAAAATGATTCAAGCTCCAAGTGAGAAGAATGATACGGATACCGAACTAGCAGTCAAAACCGTATTGAGTCAGTATCCCAAAGCCGTCTTGACTATTTACGGAGCATTTGGCGGCCGTATCGATCATACCTTATCAAATATTTTCCTCCCTAGCGACCCAGCTATCGCTCCTTATATGCAGCAAATCAGTTTAGTAGATGAGCAAAATCGTATTTGCTTCCTTCCAGCGGGGACTCATCAACTCCAACCAGTGAGGGATATGACCTATATCTCTTTTATGACATCAGATAGCGCAGATTTAGCGATTAAGGGAGCTAAATATGAGCTGACGGGTGATAATTTTTTCAAAAAGAAAATATATTCCAGTAACGAATTTACGAATCAACCTATTGAGGTCACTGTAGCAACAGGCTACGTTATTGCTATTCAGAGTAAGGATAAGAAATGGTCGGATTTTTAATAATTATTGGTTTGGCTGGCTTGAGCCTTTCCGTTTATATAGTGAGGCACTTGATTGGTTTATCAGGTCAGTTGGAAAAAAAGCTGGATAATAATGCTGATAATCTCTCAGAACAACTTTCCTATCAACTGGATTTGGCAAAAAAAGATCAGGCGCTAGAACTTAATCAACAAATCGCTGCTTTAAAAACAGAGCTCTATCAGCAACTAGCAGATATTCGTGATGTCCTCCACCAAAACCTGACCGACAGTCGCGATCGTTCAGATCAGCGCTTGGAGCTTATTAATCAAAATTTGACGACTGCCGTTCAGGATATGCAAAGGTCAAACGAGAAACGTTTAGACCAGATGCGCCAGACTGTTGAAGAGAAGTTGGAGCAAACGCTTCAGAGTCGACTGAGAACCTCTTTTGAGACTGTATCGAAACAGTTGGAGTCTGTTAATCAAGGTCTGGGTGAAATGAAAAGTGTGGCTCAGGATGTCGGCACCCTAAACAAGGTGCTTTCCAACACTAAGACTCGTGGCATTATGGGAGAGCTGCAGCTAGGTCAGATTATTGAGGATATCATGACGGATAGTCAGTACGAACGGGAATTTGCAACAGTAAAGGGTTCTTCAGAGCGTGTAGAGTATGCGATTAAACTACCTGGCAGTCATGAGAATGATTACGTTTATCTGCCTATTGATTCTAAATTTCCGCTGGAAGACTACTATCGCCTAGAAGAAGCTTACGAATCTGGTGACAGTGAGCAGATTGACAATTATCGGAAGTCACTTTTAGCCAGCCTCAAACGCTTTGCCAAAGACATTCAAAAGAAATATCTCAATCCACCAGAAACAACCAATTTTGGTATCATGTTTTTGCCGACTGAAGGGTTATACTCAGAAGTGGTTCGCAACAGTACTTTCTTTGATGGTTTGCGACGGGAAGAACATATTGTTGTCGCTGGTCCTAGTACCTTATCTGCTCTTTTAAATTCCTTATCGGTTGGCTTTAAAACACTGAATATCCAGAAGAATGCTGATGATATTTCTAAAATTTTGGGCAATGTCAAAACGGAATTTACAAAATTTGGCGGTATGCTAACCAAGGCACAAAAGCAGCTCAATACAGCTAGTAAAACGGTCGATACGCTACTAACGACGCGAACGAATGCGATTATTAAGGCTCTGGATACAGTTGAGGATTATCAGGATGCTAGCACCCAATCTTTGCTTAGTATTCCGCAAATAGGAGGTGGAGATGACCATGAAGATTAACCAAATGAAAAAAGATGAGGCTTTCGAAGGTTTCTATCTGATCAAGAAAGCTGAACTTCGCAAAACTCGAGCCGGAAAAGATTATCTGGCGATGACCTTTCAAGATGACTCTGGTGAGATTTCGGGCAATCTCTGGGATGCTCAGCCTCATAATGTTGAAGAATTTACAGTTGGGAAGGTTGTCCATATGCAGGGACGACGGGAAGTCTACAATGGGACACCTCAAGTGAATCAAATTACCTTGCGCAACGTTAAGGAAGGTGAGCCTCATGATCCTGCTGACTTCCGTGAAAAATCACCTGTCGATATTGTCGAAATTAAAGACTACTTGGAAAATATGATGTTTAAGATTGAGAATGCGACATGGCAGCGAATTGTTCGTACCCTCTACCGTAAGTTTGATAAAGAGTTTTTCAGTTACCCTGCTGCAAAAACCAACCATCATGCCTTTGAAAATGGTTTGGCCTATCATACAGCCACCATGGTTCGTCTGGCTGACAGCATTGGTGATATTTATCCTACTCTCAACAAAAGCTTGCTTTTTGCCGGAATTATGCTCCATGATTTGGCTAAATGCATCGAGCTATCCGGTGTTGATGGGACAGAGTATACCATTCGCGGAAATTTGATTGGCCATATTGCTCTTGTCAATGAAGAAATTACCAAAACTATACTGGAGCTTAATATAGAAGATGAACGCGAAGATGTAACGCTTTTGCGCCATGTTGTTTTGAGTCACCACGGTCAGTTAGAATACGGCAGTCCAGTTCGTCCGCAGGTCATGGAAGCAGAAATCATTCACATGATTGATAATATTGATGCGGAAATGATGATGATGACAGCAGCACTTGCTCAGGTTGATGATGGCGAAATGACACGAAGGATCTTTCCACTGGATAATCGCGCTTTCTACAAGCCTAAATTATAGAATAAAAGACGAACATTCCTATAATGTTCGTCTTTTATTGATTTTTATGATAAAATAGAAATGAATCAATAGGAAATGAGAGTTAAAATGAAATTAAGAAGAAGTGAACGTATGGTTGTTATTTCGAATTACCTTATCAACAACCCTTATACTCTGACTAGTCTAAATACCTTTGCTGACAAATACGAAGCTGCTAAGTCTTCAATCTCAGAAGATGTTGCTATTATTAAGCGCGCTTTTGAGAATAGTCATATCGGTCATATCGAGACCGTTACAGGTGCCAGCGGTGGGGTTATTTTTACACCGACTATCTCAGAGCAAGAGGCCAAAGCAATTGTCGAAGGACTTTGTGAGCGTCTGTCGGAAAGCGATCGCATCCTACCTGGTGGTTATATTTACTTATCAGACTTGCTCAGTACTCCTCATATCTTGCAAAGTATTGGACGGATAATTGCCAGCAGCTTTGCGGGTCAAAAAATTGATGCTGTCATGACGGTGGCCACTAAAGGAGTTCCAATTGCGAATGCTGTAGCCAATGTTCTAAATGTTCCGTTTGTTATTGTTCGTCGAGATTTAAAAATTACGGAAGGCTCGACTGTGTCGGTTAATTATGCTAGTGGTTCCAGTGACCGTATCGAAAAAATGTTCTTGTCCAAGCGCAGCCTCAAACCCAGTAGCCGTGTTTTGATTGTGGATGATTTTCTTAAAGGAGGGGGCACAATCACTGGTATGATTAGCCTGCTTAAAGAATTTGAAAGTGAATTAGTCGGTGTTGCTGTTTTTGCTGACAATGGTCAAGAAAAACGTGATAATTTGTCCTATAAATCACTCTTAACAGTAACTAATATTGATGTGAAAGAGCAAAAGTTGGAAGTTGAACGGGGAAATATTTTTGATCAATAGAATGGCAGTTTCTTATTCGTATAAATCTCTCTTTGCTTGGTGCTGCTTGGAACTTTAAGGGTAAGTTTTGAAGCTTTAAAATAATCTTAAAATATTTCTTGTTTTTTTAGAAAGTTTATGATAGATTAAGATTATTATAAAAAAGGAGACTTTATATGAAAAACTTCCAAAAACTCGTTGTAACTGTTTTAACTCTAACACTGCTTGTTGGTCTTGCGGCTTGCGGTAATTCTAAAAAAGAATCTAGTGACAAATCTGATAAAACAGAAAAAACCAGCCAAAGCTCAGTGAAAAAGAGTGAAAAAAAGACTTCTGATGATAGTGCTGAGACCAACAGCGAGGACACTAAAGTCAGTGCTGGTGAAGAAGGCGTTGAAGTAAACGGCGGAGATTCCAACGTTAATGTTGGTGAAGAAGGTGTTGAAGTTAATGGTGGGGATACCAATGTCAAGGTTGGTGAAGATGGCAGTGTCGAAGTCAGTCCTTAGCGATAATTTGAGAGAACAGATATTAACCTATTTTAAAAGTTTCTAGCTGATTAAAATTATTAATGACTGCTTTCAAATTTTCTAATAAAAGCATTAAAAGGTAGGAGATTAATTCCGGCCTTTTTTAAAAAGTAAAGCAAGACATTGACAAAATAGTGCTACTGTAGTATTATGATAAATGGTACTTTTTACTTTTGGTCTCTCCAAAGTGTACAGGGACGTGCTGACAAATGTTGCAAAGTACACACAGATATAGGCTGTCACCAAGCGCTATATCAACCAAAAATAAAATTTTACAGGAGAAAGTGTAGATGCCTACAATCAACCAATTGGTACGTAAACCGCGTAAATCTAAAGTTGAAAAATCTGACTCACCAGCTCTGAATGTTGGTTATAACAGTCATAAAAAAGTAACAACAAATGTTTCTTCACCGCAAAAACGTGGTGTTGCCACTCGTGTTGGGACAATGACACCTAAAAAGCCTAACTCTGCCCTTCGTAAATTTGCTCGTGTGCGTTTGAGCAACCTTATCGAGGTAACTGCCTATATCCCAGGTATTGGCCATAATCTTCAAGAGCACAGTGTTGTCCTTATTCGTGGTGGACGTGTTAAAGACCTTCCAGGGGTACGTTATCATATCGTTCGTGGTGCGCTTGATACAGCGGGTGTAGCAGATCGTAAGCAAGGCCGTTCTAAGTACGGTGCAAAACGTCCTAAAGGATAAGAGAAGGGAGATAAGAACTAATGAGTCGTAAAAATCAAGCGCCTAAGCGCGAAGTATTACCAGATCCATTGTACAATTCCAAAATTGTGACACGTCTTATCAACCGCGTTATGCTTGACGGGAAACGTGGTACAGCTGCTACCATCGTTTATGGTGCTTTCGAACAAATTAAGGAAGCAACAAGCAATGATGCTCTTGAAGTCTTTGAGACAGCAATGGAAAATATCATGCCAGTCCTTGAAGTGCGTGCTCGTCGTGTCGGCGGTTCTAACTATCAAGTCCCAGTTGAAGTACGTCCAGAACGTCGTACAACACTTGGTCTTCGTTGGTTGGTTAATGCCTCACGTGCCCGTGGTGAACATACTATGAAGGACCGTCTTGCTAAAGAAATCATGGATGCTGCCAACAATACAGGTGCTGCTGTTAAGAAACGTGAAGATACTCATCGTATGGCAGAAGCAAACCGTGCCTTTGCACACTTCCGCTGGTAATTTAAGATGTGAGGACGTCAAGAAAATTCTAGGAAAAATAGGAAATGTGACGACGAGCCTTTGGGCTCTAGGAAGATTTGTCTTTTTTCCCGAATTTTAGTCCGAACTCAATTATTTAAGATACAGAGACGAAGAGAGCAGAGACAAAATAAGGGAAACTGCCAACAAAGTTGCAACTTCTAGGGGTTATCTTTTTAGACTGGTCGCTCTCGAATCGTGTTCAATTAAGCTGGTAAACAGTGGAAACGGGTAGGTCCCTGCCTATCCGTTTTTTACAAAAATTATAGATTATAGGAGAAAACCATAATGGCTCGCGAATTTTCATTGGAAAAAACTCGTAATATCGGTATCATGGCTCACGTTGATGCTGGGAAAACAACTACAACAGAGCGTATCCTCTATTATACTGGTCGTATTCACAAAATCGGTGAAACTCACGAAGGAGCTTCACAGATGGACTGGATGGAGCAAGAGCAGGAACGTGGTATCACAATCACCTCTGCCGCAACAACAGCACAATGGAATGATCATCGTGTTAACATCATTGACACACCGGGGCACGTTGACTTTACCATTGAGGTGCAACGCTCTCTCCGTGTCCTTGATGGTGCGGTAACTGTTCTCGATGCGCAATCAGGTGTTGAGCCTCAAACTGAAACGGTTTGGCGCCAGGCAACTGAGTACGGTGTTCCACGTATTGTTTTTGCTAACAAGATGGACAAAATTGGTGCTGATTTCCTTTACTCGGTAAGCACTCTTCATGACCGCCTTCAAGCTAATGCACATCCTATTCAACTTCCAATCGGATCTGAAGATGATTTCCGCGGTATTATTGATCTCGTTAAAATGAAGGCTGAGATCTATACTAATGACCTTGGAACTGATATTCTGGAAGAGGATATTCCAGCTGAATACCTTGAACAAGCGCAAGAGTATCGTGAAAAATTAGTTGAAGCGGTAGCTGAAACTGATGAAGACCTCATGATGAAGTACCTCGAAGGTGAAGAAATCACAATCGAAGAGTTAAAAGCAGGTATCCGTAAAGCAACGATCAATGTCGAATTCTACCCAGTTCTCTGTGGTTCAGCCTTTAAGAACAAAGGGGTTCAATTAATGCTTGATGCCGTTGTTGATTACCTTCCAAGTCCAGTTGATATTCCTGCTATTAAGGGTGTTAATCCAGATACGGATGAGGATGAAACACGTCCAGCATCTGATGAAGAACCGTTTGCAGCTCTTGCCTTCAAGATTATGACCGACCCATTTGTAGGGCGTTTGACATTCTTCCGTGTTTACTCAGGTGTCCTTAATTCAGGTTCTTATGTTATGAACACAACTAAAGGTAAACGTGAACGTATCGGACGTATCCTTCAAATGCACGCCAACAGCCGTAAGGAAATTGAAACTGTTTATGCTGGTGATATTGCGGCAGCCGTTGGTTTGAAAGAAACAACAACTGGTGATTCCTTGACTGATGAGAAGGCTAAAGTTATCCTTGAGTCTATCGAAGTTCCAGAACCAGTTATCCAGCTCATGGTTGAACCTAAGTCTAAGGCTGACCAAGACAAGATGGGTGTTGCCCTGCAAAAATTGGCTGAAGAAGATCCAACCTTCCGCGTTGAAACAAATGTTGAAACGGGTGAAACAGTTATCTCTGGTATGGGTGAACTCCACTTGGATGTCCTTGTTGACCGTATGAAACGTGAATTTAAGGTTGAAGCCAATGTTGGTGCACCTCAGGTATCGTATCGCGAAACTTTCCGTGCTGCTACACAAGCTCGTGGATTCTTTAAACGTCAATCAGGTGGTAAAGGTCAATTTGGTGATGTTTGGATTGAATTCACACCAAATGACGAAGGTAAAGGTTTCGAATTTGAAAATGCTATTGTTGGTGGTGTCGTTCCCCGTGAATTCATCCCAGCAGTAGAAAAAGGTTTGGAAGAAGCAATGGCAAACGGTGTCCTTGCCGGCTATCCTTTGGTTGATATCAAGGCTAAGCTTTATGATGGTTCATACCATGATGTCGACTCTTCTGAAACAGCCTTCAAGATTGCCGCTTCTCTGGCTCTGAAAGAGGCAGCTAAGTCTGCACAACCAACTATTCTTGAACCAATGATGCTGGTAACAATCACGGTTCCTGAAGAAAATCTCGGTGATGTTATGGGACACGTAACAGCTCGTCGTGGTCGTGTTGATGGTATGGAAGCACATGGTAACAGCCAAATCGTTCGTGCTTATGTACCACTTGCCGAAATGTTTGGTTATGCAACTGTTCTTCGTTCAGCATCTCAAGGACGTGGTACTTTCATGATGGTATTTGACCACTATGAAGATGTTCCAAAATCTGTTCAAGAAGAAATCATTAAGAAAAATTCAGGTGAGGCTTAATTCACCTGTGGTTAGCAGTAAAAGACCAGCGTGTTTGCTGGTCTTTTTGTCTGGTTGGGTGATAGTAAGTGGTTGCAATTTGCAGAAAAAGATTATATAATAATCATGTTGAAGGGGCTTTGTGAACGTTCGCAAGTTAACCTTTTCACAAATCGTTAAAGGGTTCGCCCTTAATAAAAAATTTTCTTGATTTTCATAAGGAGGAAATCACACATGGTAGTTAAAGTTGGTATTAACGGTTTCGGACGTATCGGTCGTCTTGCATTCCGTCGTATCCAAAACGTTGAAGGTGTTGAAGTTGCTCGTATCAATGACCTTACTGACCCAGCAATGCTTGCACACTTGTTGAAATACGATACAACTCAAGGTCGCTTTGACGGTACTGTTGAAGTTAAAGACGGTGGATTCGAAGTTAACGGTCAATTTGTTAAAGTTTCTGCAGAACGTGACCCAGAACAAATTGATTGGGCTAACGATGGTGTAGAAATCGTTCTTGAAGCAACTGGTTTCTTTGCTACTAAAGAAGCAGCTGAAAAACATCTGCATGCTGGTGGTGCTAAGAAGGTTGTTATCACTGCTCCTGGTGGATCAGATGTTAAAACAGTTGTATTTAACACTAACCATGATGTTCTTGATGGTTCTGAAACAGTTATCTCAGCTGGTTCATGTACAACAAACTGTCTTGCACCAATGGCAGATGCATTGAATAAAAACTTTGGTATCAAAGCTGGTACTATGACAACTATTCATGGTTATACTGGTGACCAAATGATCCTTGATGGACCACACCGTAAAGGTGACTTCCGTCGTGCTCGTGCTGCTGCAGCTAATATCGTTCCTAACTCAACAGGTGCTGCTAAAGCTATCGGTCTTGTATTGCCAGAATTAAATGGTAAACTTCAAGGTCATGCTCAACGTGTTCCAGTTCCAACTGGTTCATTGACAGAACTTGTTTCTGTTCTTGACAAGAAGGTTACTGCTGATGAAGTAAATGCAGCTATGAAGGCAGCAGCTACTGAATCATACGGTTACAACACTGACCCAATCGTATCTTCTGATATTGTTGGTATGTCATTCGGTTCATTGTTTGATGCAACTCAAACAGAAGTAACTGAAGGTGCTGATGGCACTCAATTGGTTAAAACAGTTTCATGGTACGATAACGAAATGTCATACACTTCACAGTTGGTTCGTACTCTTGAATACTTTGCAAAAATCGCTAAATAATTTTATTAATTAGTGATAGTAGGAGAGCCTGTGGGCTCTCTTTTTTGGTGTCTCTTTATCGAGTAGAATTTTGTGAAATGCTTCATTTGATTGTCTTATCCCCTTATGTTGTGATATAATACAGGTATTAATATAAAAAGGAGTCTTATGTAATGGCGAAATTGACTGTTAAAGACGTTGATTTGAAAGGTAAAAAAGTTCTCGTTCGTGTTGACTTTAATGTTCCTCTGAAGGATGGTGTCATCACTAATGATAATCGTATCTCTGCAGCGCTTCCAACCATCAAATACATCATCGAACAAGGTGGACGTGCAATTCTCTTTTCTCACCTTGGACGTGTGAAAGAAGAAGCTGATAAAGAAGGTAAATCTCTTGCACCAGTCGCTAAAGACTTAGCTGCTAAACTTGGTCAAGATGTTGCTTTCCCAGGAGCTACTCGCGGTAACGAATTGGAAGCAGCTATCAATGCTCTTGAAGATGGACAAGTTCTTTTGGTTGAAAACACTCGTTTTGAAGATGTTGACGGTAAAAAAGAATCTAAAAATGATCCAGAACTTGGTAAATACTGGGCTAGTCTTGGCGACGGCATCTTTGTAAACGATGCATTCGGTACAGCTCACCGTGCGCATGCTTCAAACGTTGGTATTTCGGCAAATGTTGAAAAGGCAGTTGCTGGTTTCCTTCTTGAAAATGAAATTGCTTATATCCAAGAAGCTGTTGAAACACCAGAACGTCCGTTTGTCGCTATCCTGGGTGGCTCAAAGGTATCTGATAAGATCGGTGTTATTGAAAATCTACTTGAAAAAGCAGATAAAGTTCTTATCGGTGGCGGTATGACTTATACCTTCTTCAAGGCTCAAGGTATCGAAATTGGTGATTCTTTGGTTGAAGAAGATAAGTTAGAAGTTGCCAAGTCTCTGCTTGAAAAAGCAAATGGTAAATTAGTCTTGCCGGTAGATTCAAAAGAAGCTAATGCATTTGCTGACTATACTGAGGTTAAAGACACTGAAGGTGAAGCTGTAGATGCTGGCTTCCTTGGTCTTGACATTGGCCCTAAATCAATTGCTAAATTTGACGAAGCTCTTACTGGTGCTAAGACAGTTGTTTGGAATGGTCCTATGGGTGTCTTTGAAAACCCTGACTTCCAAGCAGGTACAATCGGTGTGATGGATGCTATCGTTAAACAACCGGGTGTTAAATCAATTATCGGTGGTGGTGACTCAGCTGCAGCAGCAATCAATCTTGGCCGTGCTGATAAATTCTCATGGATTTCTACGGGTGGAGGCGCGTCAATGGAATTACTAGAAGGAAAAGTTCTCCCAGGACTTGCAGCACTTACTGAGAAATAGGCTTTGAAGGCTAGAAAAAAAGAGACGGATGTCTCTTTTTTTCTGTACATCGCGTAGAGTTTCTACGAAGCGGTGTGAGTTAGAAAATCTAGCAAGGTATAAAGTATTATCAGGCTTGGCTGCGTTGACAGAAAAATAAGATTGAGCCCGTCAGTCTCTGCAAAATCTTGATTTTGCAGAAAAGAAGCAGAGTCGATATCAAAAATAAGGCTGGAGGAAGTTCTCAGCCTTATTTATTTGGTTAATTTTATTTGCTAGGCCAGTGGTTGGGAAAAAAACTGGTTGGCCCTGTCAAGAAGTCTTTCCCTTGCACAGTTCATTAGGTGCTTTAGCACCAATGAACCACTGCTGATGGAGGAGGTCCTAAATCCTTGCTCCGCAATTGTTAGCGGCTATCCTAATCAACTGTGCGGAGGTGGGACGACGAAGTCGATTTTTTATATCAATTGACTTCTGTCCCACTCTCATTTTTGTGCTAATCCAAATAACCGTGATTACGGTACCATTTGATGGTAGCTAACATTGTCTCTTCAACTGGGCGGAAATATCCTCCCAGTTCTTTTTTGGTTTTAGTATGATCAAAGTGGGTGCGTTGGTATTCCTTGGCAAAAAGGCCTACTAAATCTTTACTGACTAAGACAGGTTTGCCGGTAATTGAATGATAGATTTCATTCCAAGTAGCAAGGGTTCGTAGCAAGGGACGAGGAATGTATCTTTTGGGGGCAGGAATTCCTGTCACGGCCTCCAAGGTATTCATTAGTTCCTGCATGGTCATGTATTGTCCAGCAGCCAAATAACGCTCGCCCTTGCGGCCATATTTCATAGCTCGGATATGGATGTCTGCCACATCTCTAGCATCAACTACGCTATAGCTGGCTTTGATAGTCCCTGGAAGTTTCTGTTGCATATAATTTAAAATCATCTGGCCTGTGGAAGTCGGTCCCATATCTCCCGAACCATACATGGATCCAGGCAGAACAAAGGTTAAAAATAAATCGGGATGCCTAGCCAGAAAATCTTTAGCAGCATTTTCACTGAGAATTTTACTGCGATAGTATTCTATTTTGGTATCGGGGCTGCGGGACATGGTCTCATCAATGAGCTGGTTAGGCTGGCCTGTAAGGACAGCAATGGATGAGGTGTGTACCACTTGGCGAATCCCAGCATCATAAGCGGCCTGCAAGAGATTTATAGTTCCTGTGATGTTGGTATCGTAAAGTTCTTGCCAGTGCTTGCCACCTTTATGGCTGTCACGAAAAAAAGCAGCTGTGTGAAAGAGGCTGTCACAATCGGATAGATGAGATTTATAATTTTCTGGATTGAGAATATCTCCTTGAACAAAACGGATAGGCAAGGTACCAAACTGTTGTCTAGCTTTGTCCATGGAGCGAACCAGAGCGGTCACTTGGATTTTCTCCTTCAATAGGGCGCGGACTAAATTGTTACCCAGAAGTCCGGTTGCCCCAGTAACAAAGGCGTGTTTGATAATTCGGGATGAAGTGGTTGTGGTCATGTAAGAGCTCCTTTTGATAAATCGCCAAATAGATGATATGTCATCTATTTAAATCTATTCTAGTTTTTAATTATTTTATTGTCAACAATTTACCTAATCTAGTGTAAAATAGTAGACAAGAATAATGAGGTGGGGAGAAACAATGGATTCGCTAGGAAAACAGTTTAGATATTTATTTAGAAGCGCTGATAATATAGCTATGAAGGAATACACTCACTTAATGTCATCTGCAGGTGTTACCCCTAATCAGAGTGAGGTTCTATTGGTGCTAAAGGAATATGGTCCATTATCTCTAAAGCATTTGGGAGAATTATTAATTTGTGAGGAAAGAAGCCCCAGTCGATTGGTGAAGAGTCTGATTCAAAAAGGATTAATCATAAAAGAAATATCGGAGTCCGATCGCCGCCGGTCTCTGCTGTCTTTGACACAAACTGGTGAGGATCTTATTGCTAAAATAAAAGAAGCTGAGCAAAGTTTTGATCGATCAATGGAAAAGCGCTATGCAACTGAGCTAAATATCCTTAATGACTTGTTGGCGGAGTATATTAAAGGAAGCCTCTATGAAGAAAAATTAAAGCGTCGAAGTCTGTGGGATGACTAAGGGAGATCTTATGAAAATATAGAAATTCGATAGTTCGATCGGCCCCGTTCTTCGTTAGAAAGCCTAACTATAAACTAAGTCTGACGCTTGAAAAACAGTATCCCCTTCTCTTAATGGCTGTATTATAAGTTGGAAATAGAGAAGGGAGGACAGCAGGAATTATCAGAAAATTTTGTGATTATCATCCAAAACTATGATAGAATGAATAAGGAAGTGAACTTTTGGAAGGTAGGATTCAATATTGGGACGATTTCGCTTTAATCCCCAAGAGTTTAAATTAGGGATGCGAACATTTAAGACGGGTTTAGCTGTATTTTTAGTTCTCTCCCTCTTTTCTTTATTTGGCTTTGAAGGGCTACAAATTGGTGCTTTAACGGCCGTATTTAGTTTAAGAGAGGATTTTGACAAGAGTGTCCATTTTGGGGCTTCTCGTATTTTAGGGAATACAATTGGTGGTGTTTATTCACTGTTATTCTTTGGCTTAACTGCTTTATTTGATAATCTCCTATGGGTGACGCTTGTATTCGTGCCGATTTTTACGATGTTGACGATTATGACCAATGTTGCTATGAATAATAAATCGGGTGTCATCGGTGGCGTTGCTGCTCTGTTAATTATTACTCTTTCAATTCCCGCAGGAGATACGTTTACCTATACTGTTGCTCGTATCTTTGAAACATTTATAGGAGTGTTTATAGCTACTTTAGTTAATATAGATGTGGATTGGCTACGTAAGCGCTTGATCAGGAAGGATTAATGTTATTGGAGCCAGATAACCAAACTAGACTAGTTACTTAAGCTTAGTTTTTATTTATAATCTGATCCTACTGACTTAAAAATACTTCTTATTATTGAAAACAGTTTTGCTGGTTTTTTCTCTTTGATTTTGTGTAGGAACCGTTCTTAATAAGGTTGTTTTGTCTATGTTAGAAAATGTAACATTCGAGCTTGACAAGACTGAATTTTCAGATATAATGGGATGTGAAAGGAGTTACAGTTATTATGCGAGAAAAAGAGTTCAGGCGTTCTCTAGCCGTTTTCCCAATTGGATCGGTTATGAAACTAACTGATTTAACTGCTAGACAGATCCGCTATTACGAGGATCAGGGTCTTTTAACTCCTGACCGTAGTTCTAGTAATCGTCGTCTCTATTCTTTAAATGATATGGATGTCTTGCTGGAAATTAAAGATTTTTTGGATGAAGGACTTAATATTGCTGCAATTAAGAAGGAGTACGAAAAACGTAAACAAGCAGTAAAAGACAAGCAAAAGCCATTAACTGATGCCGATGTCCGTCGTATCCTTCAGGACGAGTTGCGAAATCAGGCGCGTTTTACTTCACCCAATTCCAACATTGGTGGTTTTCGTATGTAAATGACGAAATCATATAGATTGATATTTTAGGAGACAGGGGCTTTACGTTTTTGTCTTCTATGGAAATTAGAAAAAGGAGGCCGTCATGGCAATCACAGCAGATGATATCCGTCGCGAAGTCAAAGAGAAAAATGTTACTTTCTTGCGTTTAATGTTCTCAGATATTGCAGGAACAATGAAAAATGTAGAGATACCTGCTACTGATGAGCAGCTTGATAAGGTTCTGTCTAATAAGGCTATGTTTGACGGTTCATCTATTGAGGGGTTTGTCCGCATCAATGAGTCAGACATGTATCTTTACCCGGATCTTAATACCTGGACCGTTTTTCCTTGGGGAGGGGAAAATGGGGCTGTTGCAGGTCTGATTTGTGATATCTATACTGCTCAAGGTGAACCTTTTGCAGGTGATCCTCGCGGTAATTTAAAACGTGCCCTTCGTCACATGGAAGAGTTGGGGTTCAAATCCTTTAATTTAGGGCCTGAGCCGGAGTTTTTCCTATTCAAAATGGATAGTATGGGAAATCCAACACTTGAAGTTAATGATAAAGGTGGTTATTTCGATCTTGCTCCAACTGATTTAGCAGACAATACGCGCCGTGAAATTGTTAATGTTCTGACCCAAATGGGATTTGAAGTAGAGGCTAGCCACCATGAGGTAGCTGTTGGCCAGCATGAGATTGATTTCAAATACAGTGATGTGCTGCAGGCTTGTGACCACATCCAAATTTTCAAGCTAGTGGTTAAGACGATTGCGCGTAAGCACGGTCTCTATGCGACCTTTATGGCTAAGCCTAAATTTGGTATTAATGGATCTGGGATGCATTGTAACATGTCTCTCTTCAATGCGGATGGTCAAAATGCCTTCTTTGATCCTGAAGATCCAAGAGGCATGCAGCTTTCCCAAAATGCCTATTACTTCCTAGGCGGTTTGATGGAGCATGCCTATAATTACACGGCTATTGTCAATCCTACAGTTAACTCTTACAAACGCTTGGTTCCCGGTTATGAGGCACCGGTATATATCGCTTGGGCAGGGCAAAATCGGTCTCCATTAATTCGTGTTCCAGCTTCACGCGGAATGGGGACGCGTTTAGAGTTGCGCTCAGTTGATCCAACAGCTAATCCTTATCTTGCTTTAGCTGTTTTACTTGAATCTGGTCTTGATGGTATTGAAAATAAGATCGAAGCGCCAGAGCCAGTCGAGTCCAATATCTACGTGATGACAGAGGAGGAACGTCAGGCAGCGGGAATCCGTGACTTGCCTTCTACTTTGCACAATGCGGTTAAGGCCTTGCAGGAAGATGATGTTGTTAAGGCCGCTCTTGGAGATCATATTTATCCTAACTTTGTAGAGGCCAAGCGTTTGGAGTGGTCTAGCTATGCAGCTTTTGTCTCTCAATGGGAAGTTGACAACTATTTAGATTTATATTGATCCTTAAGGAAAAAGTTCAGGGTTGGGGCATTTGTGTTTCAACTCTTTTTATATGTCATTTTGATTAAAAAAATAACAAATTTCAAGAGGAATGTCATTAGAATAACGATGTTTCTTAATTGGGAGTTAATGGAGTTGTTATTTTTTCCTGTTAAACTAATCACATAACCCAGTTAAAGAGTACTGAGCCTGTCTGCTAAGGCTCTTTTGCTGAGATTATAGTACTGATGAGAGGGAATAAACATGAATAAAAAATTAACAACTGCTAGCCTTTTTGCTGCAACAGCTGTATTAGTTGGTCTGGCTGGTCAAGTAGCTCACGCTGAGACTTACGCTGTTCAAAATGGTGATAGTTTCTTTAGCATTGCAGAACAGCACGGTATGGATCCTTATCAACTAGCAGCTAATAACGGGATGACTATTTCAAGTACGATTCTTCCAGGACAGACTGTTGAAGTGGCTGGTGTAGCAGCCCCAGCAGAAGCTGCAGCGCCTGCAACAGATGCAGCTGCCCCTGCAGCAGATCAGGGGTCTGTTGCATCAGTGGATACGGCTGTCAATACCTACCCTGTTGGTCAGTGTACGTGGGGTGTAAAACAGTTGACTGGTTGGGCCGGAGACTGGTGGGGTAATGGTGGTGACTGGGCTAGCAGTGCGGCGAATGATGGTTATACTGTAGGTTCAGCACCTCAAGTTGGATCTATCGTTTGCTGGACTGACGGTGGCTATGGCCATGTAGCTTATGTTACAGATGTTAGTGCTGATGGACAAATTCAAGTTCTTGAATCAAACTATAAGGATCAGCAGGAAATCGGCAACTATCGCGGTTGGTTCGATCCTAATAACAGTGTGACACCTGGTTCTGTTAGTTATATTTATCCTAATGCTTGAGATGAATTGCAATAATAAGTGAAACTTTTTTAAAACTCATTCAACAGTGCCTCAAAAGCTGTTCTGTAACCTAAACATTTTCGTGGGCGTTGGTTAATTTCAACTAAAGCTGAATACAATTCCTCATCGCTTATCAAGGATAAGTCAGTTTTCTTGGGAAAGTATTCTCTAAGTAGCCCATTTGAATTCTCGTTACTCCCTCTTTGCCAAGAGGAGTAGGCGTCTGCGAAGTAAAAATCAATACCTAACTTTTCGACCTTTGAGCTCTGGTGTACAAATAGATTTTCTCCCTTTGCGTTTAGCACGAAAATCATAGTGCTTTTGAGCTATGGAAGCTGAGTAGTTTCCCTGACACCTCTTCAATTCCCTAGAAATGGTAGACCTATTGACGCCTAATTTTGAAGCAATATGGCTGGGCTTCAGTCCTAATTCTAAGTAAGCCTCTATCTTAATACGTTTAGTTATGGTAATATGGTGGTAGCTCATAGATTCCTCTCGTGTACTGTTTAGTGTGGTTACTTATAGTTTACACGATTGAGGCTCTATGAGTTTTTTTGTTGCACTTTATTTTACAATCTATCTTGATAAAAAATAAAAAAGATAAAGCCTTGCTAAACAACCATCTTAGCAAGGCTTTTTGTGATAAAAAAGAAATTAAAATTCAAGACTGTTATCTTGGCCGCTTTCTTCCGCAATGGAGAGGCCAATCAACACTTAATACTGTTATTGTTAGTTGGTATCTGTAGTGATAAGCAACAGCCTTTTCTATAAAATTAGGGGAGTAGGAATAAAATGAACAGTGTTCATCGCATTCGTATAGTCTTACTCCCAACCACTTTTTGCTCAGTATCTTATTGAGCTAGTTATCATTATCAGGTGTTAGGACCATTGGAATAATAATTGGTTCACGTTCGGTCTGTTCATATAAGAAAGGACGCAGAGCATTGACGATAGCACCATTAACGCTTTGGATGCTAGCGTCTTTATTTTTAAGGGCGATGCGAATAGCGTTGAAGAGGATGCGCTGTCCCTGACGGATGAGGTCTCCTGATTCACGCATATAGACAAAACCACGACTGAGAATATCTGGACCTGCTAAAATCATTTTGCTCTTGAAATCAACAGTAGCTACTGCTAGAACAACACCATCCTCTGATAAATCGCGACGGTCGCGTAAAACAGCTGTTCCGATATCGCCAATACCGTTACCATCAACGTAAATATCTTGGGCGTTGAAGTGACCAGCACGCCGAGCTGAATCCTCAGTAAGAGCAAGAACATCACCGTTTTCCATGATAAAGATATTGTCACGTGGAACACCTGTATCTTCAGCGAGGCCTGCGTGTACTTTTTGCATACGATATTCACCGTGAACGGGCATGAAGAATTTAGGTTTGATGAGGCGGAGCATAAGTTTCTGCTCCTGCTGGCCACCGTGTCCAGAAGTATGAATATTATTGATTTTACCATGGATAACATCGACGCCAGCTTCTTGGATGGTATTGATCAATTTATTAACGCTGGTTGTATTACCCGGAATTGGACTGGACGAGAAGATTACAGTATCTCCAGGCTGCAGGGTGACCTGCCTGTGAGTTCCGTTGGCGATACGAGCTAGAGCAGCCATGGATTCTCCTTGACTACCTGTACACATAATTAAAATTTCACTAGCGTGATAATCCTTAATTTCATTAGGTTCAATGAAAGTATCTTTTGGAACCTTAATGTAGCCAAGTTCAATCCCATTGGCAATAGCTTTTTCCATGGAGCGGCCAAAAACTGCAATTTTACGCCCAGTCTTAACTGCAGCTTCAGCAGCCTGTTGAAGCCGGAAGATATTGGAAGCAAAAGAAGCGAAAATAATACGTCCATGAATACCTTCAATGATCTTCATAATGGATTGGCCGACAACTTTTTCTGAGTTGGTGAAGGTTGGAATCTCGGCGTTAGTAGAATCAGAGAGAAGGCAGAGGACACCATCCTCACCGAGGGCAGCCATTCGATGCAGGTCCGCTGGTTCTCCTACTGGGGTAAAGTCGAATTTAAAGTCACCGGTGCAGACAATTTTTCCTTGTGGTGTATGGATCACAATTCCAAGGGGTTCTGGAATCGAGTGGGTCGTACGGAAAAAGGTGACCTTAAGATTTTTGAAGGTCAACTCTGTATTGTCATTGATTTCGTAGAGCTTGGCTTCACGCAGGAGACCGTGTTCTTCGAGTTTACCGCGAATCAAAGCTAAAGCCAGAGGGCCTGCGTAAATAGGGACATTAGCCTGTTTAAGTAGGAAGGGGATACCACCTATGTGATCCTCATGCCCGTGAGTGATAACTAAGGCTTTGATGCGATTAACATTTTCGACAATATAGGAATAGTCGGGGATAACGTAGTCGATACCTAGAAGGTCATCCTCTGGGAATTTAATGCCGGCATCAACAATAATAATTTCATCTTGATATTCGATTCCATAGGTGTTCTTACCGATTTCGCCAAGTCCACCAATAGCATAAACCCCAACTTCTTCGGGTTTCAGATTGATGTTTGACATATTAAAACTCCGTTAATTCAAAGGCATCTGTCTCTTGTTCGTATTCAAGGTGTTTATCAGATAGTAGTTCAATAAATTCAATGTTATAGTCTGTATTTGCTTCTACTAATTTTCGAGCCTTGATATGTCCCTCTAATTCATCCTTGGCATCAATGCTAAGATAGAGGGCCTGAGTTGTTTCACGTCTTGGGCTGCGGTCGGTTGTTTCTTGATAAAAAACTTTATAGATCATGATTATCCTTTCTGATTGGTCAGGCAAACCTAAATGAAAGCAATCAAAGAAGACAGAAAAAAGCTGGTTCACTTTGATTGCTTTTTATGAAATTGTATAGAGTAATAGATTTGACCTGAATCGTTATAACTACCAAAATTATACCATAAAGTGAGGGATTAGTAAAAAGGATTAAGAAAGATAGGGTTGTCTTGGGTGCTAAGCCTTCTAATTTATGTTAAAATAGGAAGGAAATTGACAAGGGGAAATGATGAAATTATTAGCTTTTGATACCTCCAATCAGGCTTTGTCAGTAGCTCTGATGGAAGATGATCAGTTGGTGGCTGACCTATCCTTGACGGTTAAAAAGAATCATAGTATCAGCCTGATGCCGACAATTGATTTTTTAATGGCCCAAGCTGGCTGGAAACCTAGTGATTTAGATCGGGTTGCGGTTGCTCAGGGGCCAGGCTCTTATACGGGGTTGAGAGTGGCTGTTGCAACGGCTAAGACCTTAGCTTACACATTGAATATCGATCTGGTTGGTGTTTCTAGCTTGCTAGCCTTAACAGATCTTGATGAGGAGGGCTTGATTGTTCCATTGATAGATGCTAGACGCAATAACGTTTATGCCGGTTTTTATCTGGAGGGACACTCAGTCACTAAAGAACGCCATAGCAGTTTGTCTGATGTTTTGGCGTTTGTTAAAGAGTATCCTAATGTCACTTTTGTGGGGGAAGTGGAAGCTTTTCAATCACAAATTAAAGATACCATACCTTGGGCTAAGCTTGTGCCTAGTTTACCTTCGGCTCGGCTCATTGCTCGGGTAGGAAGAGCTTTATCGGCAGCGGATGTCGATGCTTTTATCCCCGATTATTTGAAGCGAGTAGAAGCAGAAGAAACCTGGCTTAAGACCCATCAGGATACGGATCCTGGTGATTATGTTAAACGTGTGTAGATGAAGCAGGAAGAATTAGCTCAGGCTGTTTTTGATATTCTAAGTGATGTTTATGAACAATCACCATGGACCTTACAGCAAGTGTTGACAGACCTGAAGCAGGATAATACGGACTATTTTTATGTCTACGAAGATCAGGCTATTATAGGCTTTATGTCTATTCAAAATCTGGTCGGCGAGTTAGAATTAACTAATATTGCTGTAAAATCAAACTATCAAGGTCAAGGATTAGCCAGCCGTCTGCTGGAAGAAATCATTCATAGGCCGGAGACAATTTTTTTAGAGGTACGCGCGTCTAATAGGCCGGCTCAGGAACTCTACCAAAAATTTGGCTTTAAAGAGGTGGCTCGACGCAAGGATTATTATCATCATCCTGTGGAAGATGCTTTGATTATGCAGCGTCTGGCAGAAGATTAAGACCTAAGTATTAAAAATAGGGCCTGTTGAATACGTCGAAGTGATTTTAAGGAACAATAGGCAGTCTGGAGGTTTATAAATATGACAAAGAATAGATATATTTTAGCTATTGAGTCTTCCTGCGATGAGACCAGTGTGGCCGTTTTGAAAAATGATGATGAGCTCCTCAGCAATATCATTGCGAGTCAGGTGGAAAGCCATAAGCGTTTTGGGGGTGTAGTGCCTGAGGTGGCCAGTCGCCATCATGTCGAAGTGATTACCCTTTGTATCAAGGATGCGTTAGCCGAAGCTGGTCTTAAGGCTGAAGACTTAGATGCGGTGGCTGTGACCTATGGCCCAGGTTTGGTTGGTGCCCTTTTAGTAGGAATGGCTGCAGCTAAAGCTTTTGCCTGGGCAAACAGCCTTCCTTTAATTCCAGTTAATCATATGGCAGGACATCTCATGGCGGCGCGTGAGTCAGGCCCCCTATCCTACCCACTTATGGCGCTTTTGGTGTCTGGTGGACATACAGAGCTAGTTTATGTCAAAGAACCTGGTGACTATAAGATCATAGGGGAAACCAGAGATGATGCTGTTGGTGAAGCTTACGACAAGGTAGGGCGTGTCATGGGCTTGACGTATCCAGCTGGTCGAGAGATTGATGACTTAGCCCACAAGGGACAGGATATCTATGACTTTCCACGGGCCATGATCAGGGAGGACAATTTGGAATTTTCATTTTCTGGACTGAAGTCAGCCTTTATCAATCTCCATCACAATGCCCGACAAAAGGGAGAAGATCTGGTGTTAGAGGATTTAGCAGCGTCCTTTCAGGCGGCAGTTTTAGATATTCTTATGGTAAAGACTAAGAAGGCTTTGGTGCAGTACCCTGTTGAGACCTTAATCGTTGCAGGCGGTGTTGCTGCTAATCAGGGGCTGCGCGAGCGGATAGCTCAGGAAATCAAGGATGTTAAGGTGAATATCCCTCCTTTGCGCCTTTGCGGTGATAATGCTGGAATGATTGCCTTAGCGGCCGCAGTTGAGTTTGAAAAGGGGCATAGGGGCGAGTTGTCTCTCAATGCTAAACCAAGTCTTGCCTTTGAAACGATGGATTAAGTAGATGTCAAAGCGCTTGTTTTGGCATTTTTGATTTGTTATAATGATAAAAATTTCAAAAAATTGAAAGAAGCATGATATGCGAGAAAAAGGATTTAGGGAAGGTGTCAAAGCTGCTTTACCAACAGCATTAGGCTATGTCTCGATCGGAATTGCGTTTGGCGTGGTTGCTGCCTCGGCTGGTTTGTCAATTCTAGAGGTAGGATTGATGAGTTTGTTGGTTTATGGTGGTTCGGCTCAATTCGCTATGGTAGCCATGCTGGCTGCTCAGGCTGATTTACTGACGATTACAGTGACGGTCTTTTTGATCAACTTGCGCAACATGCTAATGAGTCTACACGCAACCACTATATTCACTCGGACACCTTTTATTCAAAATCTTTTGATAGCTAGTTTAATTACTGATGAAAGCTATGGCGTCCTTTTGGGGGAAGTTGTTCACAATAAAGATATTACAGCGAATTGGATGCACGGAAATAATCTTCTTAGTTACTTAGCTTGGATTTTGGCAAGTGTAGCAGGTGCCTTAATGGGGAGTTTTATTCCTAATCCCGAGCTGCTGGGGTTAGATTTTGCCTTGATAGCTATGTTTATCGGTCTCTTAGTTTTTCAACTTGAAGCCATGCTACCGTCAGGAGTAAGGAAACTAGCACTTGTTCTTTTAGCTGTTGCTGTTTCCTACTTCCTTTTGGTCTTACTGGTTTCTGAGTCTCTAGCTGTTTTACTAGCAACCTTGGTGGGTTGTAGTGTGGGGGTGATGTTAGATGCAGCTCACTGATGATGTTTTGGCAGCTATTTTGTTGGGGTTTGTAGTAACTTGGCTTCCGCGCATAGCTCCTTTTATTCTAGTTAAGTATCGTGGCCTTCCTGATCTTGTTGTCCGTTTTTTAAGGTACCTACCTGTGACTATTTTATTTGCTTTGACTTTATCAAGTTTGGTCACAGAGAGGACCGGCCGTCTTCCTATACTAAATAGTTTAGAAATTTTGGCTAGCCTACCGACACTTTTTGTTGCTGTTCGGACAAAGAATCTTCTGTATGCGGTTCTTACTGGTATCGTCAGCCTTGCCTTGCTACGGTGGATAGTTTAAGCGCAATGATGATTGATCACTCATGCTATAATAACTAAGGTAGAAAAGAGTAGTGATATGGTTTTATCTAAAAAGCGGGCGCGCAAGGTTATTGAGGAAATTATTGCCTTGTATCCTGATGCTAAGCCCAGTTTGAATTTTAAGAATAATTTTGAATTGTTGATAGCTGTTTTGTTGTCAGCTCAAACGACTGATGCAGCGGTTAATAAGGTGACACCAGCCCTTTTTGAAGCTTATCCGACACCACAAGCCATGGCTCAGGCTAGTGAAGCGAACCTATCCCAATACATCTCACGCTTGGGTCTTTATCGTAATAAGGCCAAGTACATGCAAAAGTGTGCCCAGCAATTGGTTGACAACTTTGGTGGTATGGTACCTCAGACTCGTAAGGAGTTGGAGAACTTGGCAGGAGTGGGGCGAAAAACAGCTAATGTGGTCATGAGTGTGGGGTTTGGTATTCCAGCATTTGCGGTAGATACCCATGTTGAGCGCATTTGTAAACACCATGAGATTGTTAAAAAATCGGCAACACCGCTTGAAGTCGAAAAGCGTGTCATGGAAGTGCTCCCGCGAGAAGAATGGCTGCCAGCCCATCAAGCGATGATTCTCTTTGGTCGTGAAATTTGCCATCCCCAAAATCCAGAGTGTGGCCAGTATCCACAGCTCTATGATTTTTCAGATATTTAGGAAGGAGGATCTATGCTTCATTTTGAAAACGACTATAATGAAGGAGCACACCCTAAGTTGCTGGAAGCTTTATTAGAAACTAATGAGGAGAATTTGGCCGGTTATGGTCTGGATAGTTACACAGAATTGGCAACTCAGAAAATCAGAGAGGCTAGTGGCTGTCCAGAAGCGCAAGTGACTTTTTTAACCGGTGGTACACAGACTAATCAGATCGTTATCGATACAGTCCTTGCTCCCTATGAGGGTGTCCTTGCCGCCCGAACAGGTCATATTGCGACCCATGAGGCTGGTGCTATTGAATTCACAGGGCATAAAGTTTTGGAGTTACCGCAGGAGCATGGGAAAATTAGGGCTAGTGATGTCAAGCATTTTCTAGAAGATTTCTATGCTGATGGCAATCACGAGCACATGGTATTTCCGGGTATGGTCTACATTTCTCAGCCGACTGAATACGGTGCTCTTTATACTTATAAAGAATTGCAGGAGCTGAGCCAAGTTTGCCAAGTACATGAGTTGCCATTGTTTATTGACGGTGCTCGTTTGGGCTACGGTCTGGCAGCTAAGGAAAATGATGTGGACTTACCTGCTTTAGCAGAGTTAGCTGATGTCTTTTATATCGGTGGAACTAAATTGGGGGCTTTGCTGGGTGAAGCAGTAGTCTTTACCAGCAATAATCAGCCTAAGCACTTTGCAACCCAAGTCAAACAACACGGTGCGCTTCTTGCCAAGGGGCGCGTGATTAGTGTGCAGTTTGATCAATTCTTTACGAATAATCTTTATCTCAAGATTGGTCAAGAAGCCCTTAATTATGCAGAACAGCTTAAAACTATACTGAGAGAAAAAGGTTATCAGTTCTATTATGAATCACCAACTAATCAGCAGTTTGTCATTGTGGAAAATGAGCAGCTTAAGACCTTAGCAAAAAAAGTGGTCTATAGCTTTTGGGAAAAATATGACGATGATCACACGGTAATTCGCCTGGCAACCAGCTGGTCAACGACGCAAGAAGATATTGACCGATTAAAAGAAATTTTATAGAAAAAATGGGTGACTGACTCAGCCACTCTTTTTAAATTTGAAATAGGGGAAAGGCTTGTATCAAAATAGAAGAAAAAGCAGCCGCTAGGGCTGCAAAGGGTTAAATAAGAAGAATTATGAGATAATTATAATCAAAATCACTAAAAGCATACTTAAGAAAAACTGTTAGAAAACTTAATATCATACTTGTTTAAGAAGGTAGTCATACTGTTCTCTAGTAGTGGGGACTACCGGCAACCCAACCGGTACAGAGGGCAGCAGTGATGTTAAAGCCTCCAGTATGAGCATTGATATCGAGAACTTCTCCAGCAAAGTGTAGTCCTGCTACTTTTTTGCTTTCAAGGGTTTTAGGACTAATCTCTTTGAGGTTTACCCCGCCTTTGGTGACAAAGGATTTGGTTAGGGACATTTTACCCGTTATTTTGATGGGCATATCCTTGATAGATGTCAATAAGGATTCTAGTTTTTTAGGGTTGAGCTGTTTAACTTTGTCTGGCTGATCCTGTGCTAGAAATTCTGCTAGTCGCTCAGGGAGTAGTAGTTTAAGAGCATTTTTAATGGTTTTTTCACGATTTTTCTCAAGAAAGGCGCTCAGCTGCTCTTGATTCATAGCTGGCAAAAGATCCAAGTGGGCGGTTTCGCCACCCGAGACAAAGCTCGAGAGTCTCAAGGCGGCTGGGCCAGATAAACCAAAGTGAGTGAAGAGTAAATCATGGGTGATACTGTGCTTGTCATAGGTGAGATTGACATCGTCCAGAGAAATCCCCTGCAGTAGTTTGTGAGGAAAATCAGTTAATAGCGGACTTTCAGCTGCTTCTAAGGGCGTAACCTCCAGCTTAAAGTGTCTGGCAATGTCGTGACCAAACCCAGTCGATCCTGTTGACGGATAGGATTTACCTCCCGTTGTGACGATGAGTTTATCGCAAGTAAGGGACTGATCGGCTGATTTAAGTACAAAGCGATCATGATCCTTTTTGACAGATACGACCTCAGTTTCAGTCAAAATGCGGCCGCCTAACTCCTTTATTTTATCCTCCAAGGCTTGGATGATGGTGCGTGACTTATTGGTCGTAGGGAACATCCGACCGTGGTCCTCCTCCTTGAGGGCAACCCCATTATCTTTGAAAAAGTTAATAATATCGTGATTATCAAACTGGGCAAAGACGCTGTAGAGGAAGCGGCCATTGCCTGGGATACCAGCCATGAGATCATCTAGGTTTCCACTATTAGTAACGTTGCAGCGGCCGCCACCAGTTCCTGCTAATTTTTTACCCAAGCGCTTATTCTTTTCAATCAGGAGGGTGGAGAAGCCGTAGTAACTGCTGGCAATGGCTGCCATCATACCGGCTGGTCCCCCTCCGATAATAATTGTGTGATAATGTGTCATAGCTTTATTATAGCATGGGATTGTTGCTGGAACCAGTTTTGATGATTACTGTTAATGTTAATAGTTGGATGAGTTGTTATCTAAATTTTAGTAAAATTGCTGAAAAGGAGCAACTAGTTCAAATCTATCAACTACCCATATTATCCTATCTTACAGAGGTAAGCATAGTTAAGTAGATAGAAATAAAAATACTAGAGACTAACTTTTCAGAAAACAACCTTTTATTTTGTCCATTAATTTTCACGCTGAAATGCGCACAATGACATCTTATGATGTCTATTTTCTTTGCGTACTTGTGGGGGGATTCCCTGTAGATTGACAGCAAAGGCCTATTATGATACTATTTTATAAGAATTTTCGGATAAAAAGAGGACTTTATGGCTATTGAAAAGACTGTCAGCGAATTAGCTGAAATTCTTGGTGTCAGTCGCCAAGCAGTAAATAATCGTGTCAAGACTCTGCCTGAGGAGTTTGTCGATAAAAATGAGAAGGGCGTTACAGTTGTCAATCGCGACGGTTTAATTAAGCTCGAGGAAATCTATAAGAAGACGATTTTTGAAGATGAACCTGTTAGTGAAGAAACTAAGCAGCGCGAGTTAATGGAAATCTTGGTTGATGAGAAGAATGCTGAAATTGAGCGTCTCTATAATCAGCTTAAAGCCAAAGATGTTCAGCTGTCTTCTATGAATGAGCAGCTCAGTATCAAGGATGTCCAGATTGCCCAGAAAGATAAGCAGCTGGATCAGCAGCAACAGCTGACTTTAACGGCTATGCAGGACAGTGAAAATCTTAAATTGGAATTGGATGAGGCTCGTACACAAGTTGAAGAGATTCAAATTCAGCAAGCTCGTGCACAAAAGAAAGGATTTTTTGCTCGGGTGTTTGGTGGCAAGTAATTGAAAATACAGAGGCTGTCTTAGGACAGTTTTTTTATTGAAAAGAAGGATATATCATGAAAAAATTAGACGCTTATATTGCTTTTGATCTAGAATTTAATAGGGTAGAGGATGTCAGTCATATTATTCAAATATCGGCCGTGAGGATCCTAAATCATGAGGAGGTCAGTCATTTTGATCGTTATGTGTATACGGATGTACCTTTGCAAAGTTTTATTAATGGTTTAACAGGGATTACAGCAGATAAGATTGCCTCAGCACCAAAGTTAGAAGTAGTTCTGGCTGAATTTAAATCATTTATCGGTGAGCTCCCCTTGATCGGCTATAATGCTGAAAAATCAGACCTGCCCATTCTGGCTGAGAATGATTTGGATTTGAGTAAGCAGTATGCCCTTGATATTTTTGATGAGGCTTATGAGCGCCGTTCGACTGATTTAAACGGTATTGTCAACCTTAAATTAACAAGTGTAGCTGACTTTTTGGGTATCAAGGGACGTGGGCATGATAGCTTAGAGGATGCTCGAATGACAGCGCGTGTTTACGAAGCCTTTTTAGAACTGGATAGTAACAAGGATTACCTTAGTCAGCAGGAAGAAGCGCATGGCGACAATCCGTTTGCAGCTTTGGGGGATTTATTCGATTAATAAATACTAAAAAAGTGATGTTTTGGCTTGCATGTAACGCAGCGTCATTTGCTAGGATATAGGAGAACAGGGGGTAAATGGAAGAAAGTTCAGCTTGGCTTGATCCGCGGTCGCCCCTTGTATCTTAGTAACTTAAACACGGGCCTAATTTCCTCGGGAAAAAGATCGACCTCCTCGTGTGTTAAGCACATGTCGTCGATCTCCTATGAGATTTTGGTCCAGCGAACCGGCCCTTTGTATCTTATATAAGGAGATAAAAGAGATGTCTCAGACTTATTCGACTGGTGAATTAGCTAAGTTGGTTGGTGTTTCGGTGCGGACAGTGCAATATTACGATCAACGTGGTATTTTGAAACCGTCGCAATTAACCGAAGGTGGGCGTCGCATCTACACAGAACATGATGCTGAACAGCTCAAACTGATTTGTTTTCTAAGGGAGATGGATTTTTCCATTGAAGACATTAAAAAGGTTTTGGTTGAAGATAATGTCAGTCAGATCTTGCAGATGCTATTAAACGACCGTATTACAGAGCTAAAGGCAGAAATCAGCGATAGACAGGGCAAACTTGACACTGCTGTCAATTTGCTTGACAGGCTTAAGAAGAAACAGGATAATCAGTCTCTTAAAGCTCTTTCAGACATTTCGCTAAGCATGAAAAATCAAAAACACTGGCGTCGATTGCAATGGCAATTATGGGGCAGTCTAGTGCTGATGATGGCAGTTACCATTGTCTATGCAAGTTTTGTTGATGGTAGCAACTATGAATGGACGATTGTGCTTGCTTTACCAATCATTTTTTTCATCGTGACAGGGATTATGTACGGATATCATCGACGCGTCATTTATCTATGCCCGAACTGTCATCGAATCTTTAATGTTTCGCTTAAAGCCTTTATTTTCGCTTCGCATACGCCGAGGACACGAAAACTAACCTGCCCTCATTGCCAGCAAAAATCGTTTTGCTTAGAATTAGCTAAGGAGGTGGACCAATGATAAAACCCATTTTAAGCTGTCAACAAGTAACAAAAAATTTCAAACATAAGTCGGTACTTAAGGGTGTTGAATTAAATATAGAAGCGGGTCGCATTGTTGCCCTCTTAGGTCCTAATGGGACAGGGAAAACTACCTTGATACGGACTATTTTAGGAATGCTAAAAGCAGATAGCGGAAGGATTGAGCTTTTTGGGGAATCACTAACAACAAGGAATCGTGCTGATTTATTAAAGCATATTGGGGTTCAAAATGATGGTAATCTTTATGAGCAGCTATCTGTCAAAGAAAATCTAAGAATCTGGGGTCAGCTTTATGGTCTTGATGATTCTGATATTGAACAAGCGATCAGTGAAGTGGTGGAACGCTTGGATTTAGAGACTTATCTGGACGAACCAGTTGGGAAACTCAGCAAAGGAAATCGCCAGAAAGCTGCTCTAGCTAGAGCGATTTTACATCAGCCAAAGCTTTTGATTTTGGATGAACCTACTACAGGATTAGATCCGCAAATGGTAGAATCTTTCCTCAGTTACTTAAAGGAACTCGTTGCCAGTCGTGGAACGACCGTTTTGATGTGTACACACCAGTTACACGGCTTAGAGGAGATAGTAGATGAGGTGGCTATTATGTCAGAAGGAAAGATTTTATTAGCTGGGGACTTGCAACCCCTACTAGCTAGTTATGATGATGGGCAGCCCTTGCACTTGGAAGTGGAACCATTAGCAATAGGGAAGACACTAGCTCAACTATATGGTGAAGCATCTGCTGAAAAGGGCTATCTCCTTGTTAAAAACATCACACGTCAGGGGATTCCTCACCTAGTGCGAGATTTGACGACTCAAGGCTGTCAAATCTATAGCCTAGTCCGTGAATCTGTTAGTTTAACCGACCTTTATTTAGAGGTCATAGGAGGTGCAAAAGATGAATAAGAGACAAATTCTAGTAATTGTCCGTAAGGATTTGCAGGATTTTTTCTCAGATAAGAGTATTCTAGGGCTTTTCATTTTTCTCCCTCTACTCTTTAGCCTTATCCTTCCCGGATTATTGTTATCGCTTGGAACCAACGAAGCTCTCCTTAGCTCTATCAATGGTATGAAGAGTTTCATTGATCATCTCCCGATGTCAATTCTTCCCAAGACTATTGATAGTCAGCTAGCACCACTTTATGCCATCTTGGTATTTTTTATGCTTCCTCTTTTTATGATGCTACCGATTATTTTTTCCAATTTGATGGCTAGTTTTAGCTTTATTGGAGAAAAGGAACATAAGACCTTGGAAGGCTTGCTCAGCACCCCTATCAGTACCCGTAATCTTATCATTGGGAAAATGCTAGCCTCTATGATTCCAGCTATTTTAGTGACTTGGATGGCCATGTTCGTTTATGCTGTGGTTGTCGATGTGATGGGCTATCATATCTTTAAGCAGTTGCTTTTTCCTAATATGACTTGGTTAATGAGCGGACTCTTGGTTTCTCCTTTGCTTGTGATGTTATCGAGTTTTTTGGTCTTAGGGGTCTCCCAGTATATCAAAACCAGCAAGTCAGCTCAGTCAGTTTCTATGTTATTGGTTCTGCCCTTAGTGACTCTAATGATTTCACAGAGTACAGGTGTGATGTTAATTGGTGTTGAATTAACGCTGATGATCGTGGGAGCGCTGGTTTTGCTCAATGGACTTACTTTTTATATCCTAACTAAGATTTTTAATATGGAGATCTATATCACCCAATAAAATCGGTTGATAAGATTAAAAAAGCGCTTGGAAAAATATCCAAGCGATTCTTTTTAAAACGGCAATTTACCAGCGAAAGCTCCCATAGATTTCTTGGTTGCTTCTTCAATTTGAGTCAGCGCATCATTGACAGCTTGGGTTGTCATATCAGATAGGGTTTCAAGATCTTCCGGATCAACGACGGCTTCTTGAAAGTCAATAGAGACTAATTTTTTATCGCCTGTAAAAGTTGCAACAACTAGATCTTGAGCTGACTTGCCGATAAATTCTTGGGCAGCTAGCTCGCCTTGTTTTTGTTCCATCTGTTTTTGCAGTTTTTGGGCTTGCTTCATCATGTTTTGCATATTCATCATAGGTCTAGATGTCTCCTTAAATATAGTACATTGTCATTATATCACGTTTATCAATGATTTAAAAATGCTACTGCAGTCATGTTTATTAGTTTTACAGTATTCGTTGTTCTCTATTTTTTTTTGGTTTTATCACAATTTGCAAATTCTCAGACAAGTATTATAATGAAGTGTAGAAGAGTAAATTAGAAGGAAGTACCCTATGTCAAAAATTGATCAAGCTTTTACAGATAAATTATTTGAGAATTATCAAGCCAATGCTAAATATCGCGCACTTGAAAATGCTATCACTCACGCTGGTTTGCTAAAAAGTTTAGAAGATCGTCAGCTTGCAAGCCGCCACGATTTCTCCTTTTCTATTGATCTAACTGAGGATGAGGTGTCTAATCAAAAGCAGTCGGGACGATGCTGGATGTTTGCCGCCCTCAATACCTTTCGTCACAAATTAATTTCTGAGTTTAAACTGGAAAATTTTGAATTATCACAAGCTCACACTTTTTTCTGGGATAAGTATGAGAAATCCAATTGGTTTTTAGAGCAGATTATTGCAACGGCCGATCAGGAGTTGGGTAGTCGCAAAGTGAAATTTCTACTGGATGTTCCTCAGCAAGATGGCGGCCAATGGGATATGGTTGTAGCCCTCTTTGAAAAATATGGAGTTGTTCCAAAATCGGTTTATCCGGAATCTGTTTCATCTAGTAGTAGTCGGGAGTTAAACCAGTATTTGAATAAACTTCTACGGCAGGACGCTCAAATTTTGCGAGAGTTAGTGGCTTCTGGTGCCGGTGATAAGACTGTTCAGGACAAGAAGGCAGAGTTGCTGCAAGAGGTCTTTAATTTCTTGGCGGTTAATCTGGGACTGCCTCCTCGTCACTTTGATTTTGCTTATCGCGATGAGGACAATCACTATCACAAGGATAGTCAAATTAGTCCTCAGGCCTTCTATGAAAAGTATGTAGGCTTGAAATTGGAGGACTATGTGTCTATTATTAATGCACCAACGACAGATAAACCCTATGGTAAATCCTATACTGTTGAATTGCTTGGTAATGTTGTTGGCAGCCGCCCCGTGCGTTATCTTAATCTCGATATGAAACGATTTAAAGAATTAGCGATTGCTCAGATGCAGGCAGGAGAAACTGTTTGGTTCGGGTCAGATGTTGGTCAGTCCAGTAATCGTCAGTCGGGTGTTATGGCGGCTAAGCTTTATGATTTTGAGACTGCGTTAGATATCGCTCTGACGCAAGATAAGGCTAGTCGCTTGGATTATAGTGAAAGCCTCATGACTCACGCGATGGTATTGACTGGTGTTGACTTAGATGAACAAGGTCAACCAATTAGATGGAAAGTTGAGAATTCTTGGGGGGACAAAGTCGGTAAAGATGGTTATTTTGTAGCCTCTGATGACTGGATGGATGAATATACCTACCAAATTGTTGTTCGTAAGGACTTTTTAACTCAGGAAGAACTGGCGGCCTATGAGGCAGACCCCATTATCTTGGCACCTTGGGATCCGATGGGAGCTCTGGCATCTAAATAGTCAGACTTTCCAAGAAGCTTAAAACAGGTCGCTGATAGTAGCTTTACATAAAGAATTATTATTGTTGACATCATCTTAGTAATTCTTAATTTGTTATACCGCAGATTTTTATCAGTCTGTTGAACTTGCCAGCCATTGCACTAACTAAGAGGGCTTTTCGCCAATACCGTTGTGTTTTTTGGGATTTCCTATGCTATACTTAAGGGGAGATTAGGAGATGAACACGCCCATACTCTAGCGGAATTCGGCAAATGCTCTTATTTTTAGTGAATCGTTTTCATTTCCTAAATTCTTTTGGAGGACTTAAGACTTTGTATCTTGACTACGAGGAGGACGACCATGATTGATGTAGAAGATATCTTATCTCGAATGAACCCTAATCAGAAGGTAAATTATGATCGTGTGATGCAGCAAATGGTCAAAAAATGGCAATCAGAACAAACACGCCCACGTGTTTTGATGCATGTTTGCTGTGCTCCTTGCAGTACTTACACTCTTGAGTACATAACCCAGTACTGCGATGTAACTATTTATTTTGCCAACTCTAATATTCACCCCAAGGCTGAATATGAACGCCGCAGCTATGTAACACAGAAGTTTGTTCATGACTTTAATGAAAATACTGGGGCTCAGGTGGAATTTTTAGCAGCGCCGTATGAGCCGAGTGAATTTTTCAGGACTGTTCATGGTTTGGAAGATGAGCCGGAAGGTGGTGATCGCTGCCGTGTTTGCTATGATTATCGCCTTGATAAGACAGCGCAAAAAGCTGTGGAATTGGATTTTGACTACTTTGGCAGTGCCTTAACCATCAGTCCGCATAAAAACTCACAAACCATCAATGCTGTTGGCCTCGAGGTCCAAAAAATTTATGATGCTCAGTATTTACCAAGTGATTTTAAGAAGAATAGCGGTTACCAACGTTCTGTTGAAATGTGTGAGGAATATGACATCTATAGACAGTGTTATTGCGGCTGTGTTTTCGGAGCACAGGCTCAGGGTATTGATCTTACTCAGGTGCGTAAGGAAGCTAAGGCTTTTATGCAAGGTAAGGATTTAGAACACGATTATCCCCATATTCGTTTTGTCTATAATGGAAAAGAAGCCTAAATAGGGGCAATAGCGATTGCTAGAAATATAAGTACCCTGTTCATATTGAAGCCAGTTAAAAAGTTGATTAGGGATTGACATGAACTAACCTTCATAGAATTGGATACCCTCCAACAGTTTCCCGAACTGTTGGGGCTATCGCTTGCGTGGTCGTTAAACAGTCCAGTGGACTGTTTAAGGGGGCGCCTAAAGATAGGAAAGTGCCCCAAGATAAGTAGAACCGCCAATCAGCAGTGGTTCATTGGTGCTAAAGCACCTAATGAACTGTTCAGGGGTAAGACTTCTTGGCTTAGCCAACAAGTTTTACTCCCAATCACTGCGCTTCGATCTGGTAAATCTAGAATAATGCTAACGAGTCTGGACTTTTGTCCCAGACTCTTTTTGATGCAGTGACCACCTTTTATATTATAGTCGAATGCCACACTACAGAAAAAGAACTTCGGAATTTTGATCCGAAGTTCTTTTGACTTGTTGAATTATTCACTATCATCTTCATCGGGCTCGTCATCTTGGTCATCCTGTCCATTAGCAGAGGAGGCACCAGGTTGGCTATTGCCGCTGCCATTAGAATCTTGAATTTGGCTATCCGAACTGCTTGATGCACCGTAAGCAGATGATGATGAACTACTGCTGTAACTATAATTTGCACTATAACCGCTCTTAGCTAGATAAGAGCCCTTGCGATATACGCCGTCAGGCATCGTCCAATCTGTAGAACCACTGCCATTAGATTGAAGAAGGTAACTACTCATAGCCTGATAAACTTCAGCTGCGACATCAAGTCCTGTACCATAAACAGGAGTTAGACGGCTCTTATAGCCTGTCCAAACAGCCATTGAGTACATTGGTGTAATACCGACGAAGGACTCATCTGGAGCCATGGTGCCGACTGAACTATTGTAGAGACCCGTATTGGCTTCTACTTGGGTTAGTTCATCATCAGCATAGTTAGATGTCCCAGTCTTACCAGCGTTGAAGGCACCTGAAACAGCAGCTTTAGTGCCTGTCCCAGAAGCTAAGACGGATTTCAGCATATCTACCATCATATAAGCAGTTTCTGGAGACATAGCCTGCTTACCAGAAGATGAGAATGTTTGATCTGTACCGTTACTAAATTCTACTTTATTAATATAAAGAGGCTCATAATAGGTACCACCGTTGGCAAAGGCTGCATAAGCTGCGGCCATTTTTTCAGAGCTAGCACCATATTTTTTATCAGAACTGCTGGTATTGCTTGAGATAGCATTGGAGTACTGCAGTTCTGGGTAATTGATGCCCAGGCCACTGAGGAAGCTTTGGGCCTTTTCTAGTCCAACGGCTGCTAAGGATTTAACAGCTGGGACATTACGTGACTGCTGGATAGCAGTCTGAATTGACATACCACCCATGTATTTTCTGTCCCAGTTATAAACAGGAGTTGAAGTACCAGGGAAGCTGTAAGGAGCATCGGTTACTGGATCTCCTGTTGAGTTGTAAACTCCGTTTTCGAGAGCAGGGGCATAATCGGTAATAGGTTTCATGGTTGAACCCCAGTCACGGTCAGTCAGAGTGGCTTGGTTGGTCCCCATAGAAACTCCGTCATCCTGATGGCGGACTCCAATTTGGGCAATAACATTACCATTAGTGACGTCAATAACAGTTGTTGCTACCTGCATTTGATCATCAGGATAGGGTACGTAGTCATCAGAATTAACAATATTGAACAATTGTTGTTGAGCTGCTGAGTCGACGTTGGTGTAGACTTTCAGGCCTGCACTGTAAACATCAGCTCCAGTCTTTTCAGAAACTTGAGCGACAACCTCTTTGATGTAGTTATCAAGGTAGGCATCGTAGCTTGATTTCTCAGTTTGCGGGATTAGTCCATCAGCTACGTCGGTTGCTACAGCATCGTCGTAAGTTTTCTTATCAATGCTGCCAACTTCGTACATTTCTGAAAGGACGGTATCGCGCCGTTTTTTAGCTTGCTCAGGGTTGGTATAAGGATCGTAAAGGGTTGGGGCATTTGGAAGTCCAGCTAAGAGAGCCAGCTGGGGGATAGACAAATCCGTCAAGGTTTTGCCGTAATACCCTTGGGCTGCTGTCTGCATGCCGTAATAACCATTGCCCATATAGACCTTATTGACATAGAAGGTCATGATTTCTTCTTTACTGTATTTTTTCTCTAATTGAATGGCCAGCCAGGCCTCTTGCGCTTTACGCTTTAAAGTTTTATCGGAGTTATTGGTTGAAAAATAGGCTAACTTGATCAGCTGCTGATCAAGAGTAGATCCCCCTTGCGTGCTAGAACGCGTCAGGTTGTGCCAAGCAGCCCCAATAATCCGGTAGACATCAACTCCACGGTGTTTGTAGAAGCGGTGGTCTTCGATGGCCGTAACAGCATTAACCAAGTTGACTGGGATAGAATCTGTCTTGGCACTGATACGCTTTTCTGCACCCAAGTCAGCGATTTCAGTACCATTCTTATCATAAAGAATACTCGAATTTGTAGCCACCAGCTGCTTCTCATTAAGACTAGGCGAGCTGCTGACATAATAAGCAAATAAAAGGCCGCCAGCAATCAAACCGACAATCATGAGGGAGGCCAAAACAGCCAAGAAATATTTGAAGAATTTCCAAGCCCTCTGCTTGGGAGTTAACTTTTGTCCGTGCTCGCCGGTACTTTGTCGAAATGATTTGAAGCGGTCGGATAGTTTGTTACCCATGCCCTTCCAATCAGGAGATTTGAAATTAAAATTTTTCATAAGTTTTTACTTCCGTTCAGAAAATGATAGTCAATAACATCTAAATAAGGAACTTGCGGATAGGCACTCTCTTCAATTCTAATGCCGTTTTTTTTGATATAATGAAGAGGCATAGATTTGCCCCCTTTATCAATCTGATAGAAATCAATCAGCGCTCTTGCGGGTAAGAGGTAGGTCTCTTTTAAGCTGGAAAAATGTAAGAGAACAAAGCAGATACCGCTTTGGCCGAGGACCTGCTCCATGTGTTCAACCTGATGCGCATGGAAATTTTTCATGGGCATTGCTGTCTTCTGGCGGGTTTCCTTAGCTTCAAAATCGATATAATGTCCTTTGTAAACACCAGAGTAATCTGTTGTAGAAGCTTGCCTAAAATAGGCCTCTACAATCTTGGCGCGGCTACGTTTAGGATAGTCTACCTTGACAATTTGGACCGGTGTTGGTTTTTTGTGAATGACAGCCATATGATGTGACAAATAATATTCGTTTGTTTTGTTGATAGCTGCTTCGAAAGACATCCCCCGATTGGCAAAGTCGATTTTTTTCTGCGACTGTCCTATCTTTGGAGAGGGTCTTCGAATAAGGTTATGTGGGTACTTAACCATATTTCTCCTAACTTAAATGGACTTATTTCCATAAGCCATCCCATTATACCATAAATTAAAAAAGGAATACAGTCTATGACGTCGATTCTCATAACGGGTTATAAAAATTTTGAATTAGGAATATTTAAGGACAAGGATCCCAAGGTAGCTATTATTAAAAAGGTCATAGAAAAAGCTATCCGACGTTACTGTGAGGAAGGTTTGGATTGGCTGATTTTTACTGGTAATTTAGGATTTGAGTTTTGGGCTTTTGAGGTTGCAAGGTCGCTAAAGGGAGAGTATGGTTTCCAAACCGCTGTTGTATTTCCCTTTCAGACGCATGGGCAAAATTGGAATGAGTCTAATCAAAATAAGCTTGCCCATTTTAAGCAGGCAGATTTTGTTAAATACTGTTATGAGGAATATGACAATCCCAGTCAATTCAGGCATTATCAGCAATTTTTGATCGATAATACGGACAGTGCCTATGTTTTTTACGATCCAGAAGCCGAAACGAATTTGAAATATTTTATTAGCCAAATGACCTCAAATCCACATTATTCTGTTGACTTCTTAACCTTTGAAAAACTGAATGAAATTTTATCAGATGACGAGTGGTAAAGACTTGATTTTTGATATTTTTGTCTGTATAATTATTATTTGCTAGGGCTTGGCCCTGACAAGAATTACAGATAGGTATGGAGAATAGAATGGCAAGTATTATTTTTAGTCCTAAGGACATTTACGAACAAGATTTTAAAACTAGCATGCGTGGTTACGACAAGAATGAAGTTGATGAGTTTTTGGATGATGTCATCAAAGATTATGAGACCTATGCGGCTCAGATCTCAGCCTTGCGTAAGGAAAATGAAAAACTCAAGGCTGACGTTAAAAAGGCAGCTTCTCAGCCTAGCAGTGTAGCCCCTTCTTATGGTAGTGACGGTGTGCGTACGGCTAGTGTAGCTTCTGCTCAGGCTAGTAATATCGATCTTTTGAAGCGTGTTAGTCGCTTAGAAAAAGAGGTCTTCGGCAAGCAGCTTGCGGACTAACCGAGAGTCAGTATGCAATTTTTGGATAATCGCATGTTGCCAAGAGCAGCATGAGGAAAGTCCATGCTAGCACTGGCTGTGATGCCAGTAGTGTTTGTGCTAGGTGAATTCATAAGCCTAGGGATGTTTAATTGACATTACGGCGGATAAGGAGAGCTAAGTCCTGTGATAAGCTCTCTGATCCTGAAAGTGCCACAGTGACGGAGCTCTTGCGGAAACGCAAGAGGTGGAACGCGGTAAACCCCTCAAGCTAGCAACCCAAATTTTGGTCGGGGCATGGGATAGCTGGAAAACGAACGGACTATCCCGACTGTACAAACAGTAGACAGATGATTATCGAAGGGGGCAGCACCTAGTGTCTCTGGAACAAAACATGGCTTATAGAAAATTGCATAATAGGTTTTAGAGCTAGCTCAGGCTAGCTTTTATTTTATAGTAGGAAGTCCATAAGGAGATAGAGAAGTTGAGCCTTCCTTTTTCTGCATGGAAATGAGTAAGGATGAAACAAAAATTTAATTTACTAGCAACAGCAGCGGCTGGTCTAGAGGCTGTGGTCGGACGTGAAATTAGAGATTTAGGACTTGACTGTCAGGTCGAAAATGGTAGGGTGCGCTTGCAAGGAGATATCCGCACAATCGCGGAAACAAACCTCTGGCTTCGAGCAGCTGACCGTATTAAAATTGTCGTTGGGGAATTCCCGGTACGAACGTTTGAAGAGCTTTTTCAGGGCGTTTTTGCTCTCGATTGGGAAAATTATCTACCTTTAGATGCCGCCTTTCCTGTTACCAAAGCGAAATGCGTACGCTCAAAACTGCATAATGAACCCAGTGTTCAAGCTGTTACTAAAAAGGCTATTGTAAAGAAATTGCAGCAGCATTTTCACCGTCCAGACAGTGTCCCTTTGCAGGAAACTGGAGCAACTTTTGCGATTGAAATAGCGATTCGTAAGGATAAGGCTATGGTCATGATTGATACGACAGGCGAAAGTCTTTTTAAACGTGGTTATAGGACTGATAAAGGCGGGGCTCCTATTAAGGAAAATATGGCGGCAGCGATTATTATGTTGTCCAATTGGTATCCTGATAAACCTTTTGTCGATCCAACCTGCGGCTCTGGGACTTTTTGTATTGAAGCCGCAATGATTGGCATGAATATTGCACCAGGATTTAATCGGGATTTTGCCTTTGAAGCTTGGCCCTGGGTTGATAAAGAGCTGGTTGAGGCTGTCCGTGAGGAAGCTGACAGTAAGGCTAACTACGATATAGAATTGGATATTATGGGGACAGATATTGACTCCCGCATGATTGAAGTTGCTAAAAATAACGCCTTAGAGGCTGGCCTTGCAGATGTTATCAAATTGAAACAAATGCGCCTGCAAGACCTAAAAACAGATAAAATCAATGGTGTCATCATTTCAAATCCGCCTTATGGGGAGCGACTGCTGGATGACAAAGCGGTGGACATCTTGTATAATGAGATGGGTAAAAGCTTTGAATCGCTCAAAACGTGGAGTAAATTTATTTTGACGAGCGATGAAGCATTTGAAAGTAAGTATGGGCGACCTGCTGATAAGAAGCGCAAACTTTACAATGGAACCTTACGGGTTGATTTATATCAGTACTTTGGTCAGCGTGTCAAACGATCAGAAATGTAGAGAGGACTTTTATGGCTAAGGAAAATGAAAACGGGAAGCTGGATTTTGAAGATGCTAAAGATTTAACTGTTCAGGAAGCCTTGCGCAAGCATAAGGAAATTGAAGCGGGTGTTACTGATGATGATGGCGTCCTTGATAAATATATTAAGCAGCACCGCGATCAAGTGGTAGCTGAAAAATATGAGACACAGACGTCTGACTTTGAAAATATTGATACGTCATCTTTGGACAGTTTCATCCAAAAACAAAGGGAAGAATTGGCTAATCAAGGCTTATTAGCTAAGGATGAGGAAACTCCAGAAGCATCTGAAACATCGCAGGAAGGCAGTGAAAGTCAAACTGAAGATGAATTTGTTGATGAAACCCGTGTTTTTGCGCCTGTTAAGAATGATAACTTAAAATCTGATATTGATCTGGCTATTGAGGAAGAGGAGCCGTCCTCACCTGTTGAAAGTGTCGCAGAAGATGAAGAGGCGGTAGATGATCTTGCTCCTTCAAAAAAGCATAGGTCTCTGATTATTGGGAGTTTAGTCGCACTTCTAGTCTTGATTTTGGGGGTTGGTTTTGGTATCAACCACTGGACAAAGCAATCGCGGACGACTGTTTCATCGAAGGCTCCTTCTAAGTCAGCAAAATCTGGGAAGTCTGATTACCAAGCTTTTGAAAAATTGTATAAGGCTTTCTTCATTGATAAAAAGCGAACGCAGCTTAAAAATAGTCAATTTTCTAAGTTGTCTGATCTTAATACTAGTTTGAAAAAGCTGGATGGTACTAGTTATTACAAGACAGCTAAAAGGGATTATAATAGTTTGAACAAACAGATTACAGCTATTCAGACAGTAAATAAACTCTTTGAAAAAGCCGTTATTGTAGATGGTAAGTTAGTTAGCGATGCTAAGGCTAAAAAAGACGCTGACTTTGATAAGTTGACAGATGATACCCTGAAAACAGGTAATGCGACTCTGGATAAGCTGATTCAAGAAGCTATTTCTAAGGGAAAAGCGCAACAAGAAACAGATAAATCGTCATCAAGTAATGAAGCGTCATCGGATGATAACTCTGATAACTCTGATAACGCTGGTGGAGATACCAATGCTGGTTCATCCGCTAATACTGGTGCGATTCCATCTGGGGGGAATATTCGTCAAGCAGGAATTACCAATTATGATCCAGGTACCCTGCAAAGAGATCGAAGCCGTGTTCCTTATGATGCTGCAAAGGTTCAAGATGTTAATAATTCTGCTTGGGTCTTTGGTGATGGCATCTTGGAGAAGGTGGTTTCGACATCGCAGTCACGTGGGTATTTCTCTGGTGATGATTATATTTTGGAGCCAGTTAATATCATTAATGGTAATGGCTACTATAATATGTATAAGTCAGATGGAACTTATCTCTTTTCTATCAATTGTAAGACGGGTTACTTCTTTGGAAATGCTTCCGGACGTCCGACAGATTTTTAAGACATAAAAAATAAGCTGGGCAGGAACTGTTTAAAAATATAAAAATCACACAATCATTCTTAACTTGAAACGAATCAAGATGAGAAAAAATTGTGTGGTTTTTATTATGGACTCGTTCTTGCTCAGCCCGGATTTTTATGATTTAAACAATATGGCGTTCAAAAGCATTGTCTGAGATCCCTTGGGAAAGGATCAGTTTAGCCCACTCCTTAGCCGAATGCAGGCTGTGGTCTTTATAGTTTCCGCAGGACTCAATAGTTGTTCCTGGAACGTCGTTCCAAGTAATGCTGCTAACAATCTCTTCAAGACTGGACTTGACAGCTTTCGCGATTTCTGTCGGATTTTGCTTACCCCAAAAAATCATATGAAATCCTGTTCTGCAGCCAAAAGGCGAACAATCAATAAGGCCATCAACGCGCTGGCGAATGAGTTTAGCTAGCAGGTGTTCAATAGTGTGAAGGCCTGCTGTATCAATAGCATTTTCGTTAGGCTGAACTAGACGGAGGTCGAAGTTGGTAATGATGTCTCCGACAGGGCCTTGTTCTTCAGAAATCAAGCGGACGTAAGGTGCTTTGACTATGGTATGATCCAATTCAAAACTTTCTACTACAACATCTTTTGGCATAGGTAAACCTCCCTTTCAAAAGTTTTACTAGTCTTATCATACCATAAATGTTAGGAATAAATAAAAACAAATGATAACTGTTCTGTAAAATGCAGCGTGTCGGGGATTTGTCATGTAAGAAATATAATTGAGATATTCTTTAAAATATGCTAGACTTAAAGTTAGCCTTTTGGTAAAAAGGGTATTAGATTTGAGGTGAAACATGCTAGATATTATTTTAGTGATTGTTGCTATCCTCATTGGTTTAGGTATCGGTTATGGAGCCATGGTTGCTAAGACAAAAGCTGACCGTGAAGCTGCAGAACTAGCGCTTTTAAATGCTGAACAAGAAGCGGTTACGATTCGGGAAAAGGCTCAAGATGATGCTGTCCATATCAAAAAGACGGCTGAGTTAGATATGAAGGCTGAGCGTAAGGAGATGCTTCTTGAGGCTAAGGAAGACGCCAGAAAATATCGCGAAGAAGTTGATAAAGAATTTAAGTCTGAAAAACAAGAATTGAAGCAGATGGAGACGCGTTTAACCGAACGTGCTTCAAGTCTTGATCGTAAAGATGAGAATTTATCAAGTAAGGAAAAAACACTTGATAGTAAAGAACAAAGTCTTTCTGATAAATCTAAACACATTGATGAGCGAGAAGCAAAGATCGCACAGTTAGAAGAAGAAAAACATGCCGAGTTGCAACGAGTTGCCAACATGACTATTGCTGAGGCGCGTGATGTTATTTTGACAGAGACTGAAAGTGATTTGAGTCAGGACATCGCCAATCGGATTAAGGATGCTGATGACGAGGTCAAGCGAACGGTCGATAAGAGGGCCAAGAACTTGTTGGCTCAGGCCATGCAGCGCTTGGCTGGTGATTACGTTACCGAGCAGACCATTACGACTGTTCATTTACCTGATGACAGTATGAAGGGGCGGATTATTGGACGCGAGGGGCGTAATATCCGTACTTTAGAAAGCTTAACTGGGATTGATATCATCATTGATGACACGCCAGAGGTTGTTGTCCTTTCCGGTTTTGATCCCATCCGCCGTGAGATTGCCCGCATGACTCTGGAAGCCTTGATTCAAGACGGTCGTATTCATCCAGCTCGCATTGAGGAATTGGTTGAAAAGAACCGACAGGAAATTGACAATCGCATTCGTGAGGCTGGTGAAGCAGCTGCTTACGAAATTGGTGCTCCTAATCTTCATCCCGATTTGATTAAGATTATGGGTCGCTTGCAGTATCGGACGTCTTATGGCCAAAACGTTTTGCGTCACTCGGTTGAGGTCGGTAAACTAGCAGGTATTTTAGCTGGTGAGGTTGGCGAAAATGTTGCTTTAGCCCGCAGGGCAGGTTTTCTCCACGATATGGGGAAGGCGCTCGACCGCGATGTTGAAGGCAGCCACGTTGAAATCGGTACAGAATTTGCTCGTAAGTATAAGGAGCACCCTGTAGTCGTTAATACGATTGCTAGCCACCATGGTGATGTAGAGCCAGAGAGCGTCATTGCTGTTCTGGTTGCGGCGGCTGACGCTCTCAGTTCAGCGCGTCCGGGAGCTCGTAATGAATCTATTGAGAATTATATCAAGCGTCTGCGCGATCTGGAAGAGATTGCTTCCGGTTTCGATGGTGTTCAGAATAGTTTTGCTCTGCAGGCGGGTCGTGAGATCCGTATCATGGTACAGCCTCAGAAAATTTCTGATGATCAGGTAACTATTTTGGCTCACAAGGTTCGTAAAAAAATTGAAGATAATCTAGATTACCCAGGGAATATCAAGGTAACAGTTATCCGTGAACTGCGTGCCATTGATTATGCCAAATAAAAGTTATAAAGTCGCTAGGCAACTTAGCGGCTTTTTTGGTGCACTTTTTGTTAGCGGCCGTGACAGAAGTTGTACCTAAAAAACATTGAAACGCTTATATTTCTTGCTTATAATGATGGTAACAAGGAAATAAGGAAGGAGGCCCGTATGATATCGCGATTCTTAACCCGGGATTGTGTACGCTTTTCTGATAAAAAAATATCTTGGGAAGATGCTATAAGGTTGTCTGCCCAGCCGCTGCTTGATCAAGGTAAAATTGACGAAGTTTACATTGAGGCCATGGTCAATAAGGTAAAAGAGTTTGGTCCTTTTATTAATTTGGGGCAGGGAGTGGCTCTCCCACATGCTCGACCGGAGGAAGGTGTCAAGGATTTTGGAATGTCCGTTTTAAAATTGCAAGAGCCGGTGTTTTTATTGAATGATGAACAGCAAAAAGTGGATTTACTTTTTTGTTTAGCGGCTAGTGATAATGACAAGCACTTAGAAGCTTTGTCCTCTTTAACGAAACTTTTGTCCAATAAACAGACCTTGAAGCGGTTAAAAGAGGCCAAAACTAGTCAGGAATTTATTGCTATTATAAAGATGGAGGAAGGATCATGAAAATTTATGCTGTATGCCAAAGTGGTTTAGGAACTAGTTTTATGGTTCAAATGAATATTGAAGCAGCTTTAGAAGCAGCTGGGGTTGATAGGAATGATTTTCAGGTTGATCATGCCGATTCTGGTAGTATCAGTGGAGATATGGCAGATTATTTCTTTGCGGAAAAAACACTGGTACCAGCTTTAAATAATCTACCAGATGAAAAAATAATCCCTCTGGATTCTATTATTGATGCTGACGAAATTAAAGAAAAAGTTTTGCAGCTCTTAGACGATAATGGGATTGCGCACAGTTAATTCTGGAGATTAAAGGAGGGTCTCGGTTATGGAAAGTATCCTGAATTTATTTGTTTCGATTGTTACGCAGCCGGCGATTCTTGTTGCGCTGATTGCTCTGATTGGTTTGATTTTGCAGAAGAAAAAGATTTCTGATGTTGTTTCGGGAACGATTAAAACAGCTGTCGGTTTCCTTGTTCTGACAGGCGGAGCTGGCATTCTTCAATCAGCATTGGAACCTTTCGCGAAAATGTTTCAAGTTGCTCTTCAAGCTCAAGGAGTCGTTCCGAGTAATGAAGCTGTTGTGGCTATTGCCTTAAAAGATTATGGCAGCCAGACTGCCCTGATTATGCTGGTAGGGATGATCGTCAATATATTATTAGCCCGCTTTACAAGATTTAAATATATCTTTTTGACAGGACAAGCAATGATGTATGTTTCCTGTATTACCGCCGTTATTCTGATTAGCTCTGGTATGAAGACCAGTCCTCTGATGATTATTTTAGGCGGCATTTTTGAAGGGACACTTTTAACAATTACACCAGCCCTTTGTCAGCCATTCATGAGAAAGATAACTGGCAATGATAAGGTAGCAATGGGGCACACTGGCAATATTGGCTATGCAGTCTCTGGCTGGATTGGAAAATTTTTTGGTGATGAAACAAAGTCAACAGAGGATTTAAATGTTCCATCATCGTTTGGTTTTTTGAGGGACTCGACTGTTTCTATTATGATTCTAATGAGCTTGGTTTATTTAGTTTTAACCTTCTTTACAGGTCTTGGTTATGTGGAAAATAAATTAAGTGATGGAACCAGTGCTATCGTCTTTGCTCTTGTTCAAGCCGGAACTTTTACAGCTGGCTTTGTCGTTGTTCTCCAAGGTGTTCGGATGGTTTTGGCTGAAATTGTTCCAGCCTTTCAAGGGATCGCTAAAAAGTGGGTTCCTGATTCTAAGCCAGCCTTGGATGTTCCGATCATTTTCTCATATGCTCCCAATGCTGTGCTGATTGGCTTCTTCGTTAGCTTTATCGTGGGTACCCTATCGATGTTTGTCATGATTGCTCTTCACACGACAGTGATTATTCCGGGGGTTGTCGGACACTTCTTCTGTGGAGCAGCAGCGGGCATCTATGGGAATGCTACAGGAGGTCGCCGAGGAGCTGTCTTAGGCTCGGCAGTCAATAGTCTCTTACTCAGCTGGTTGCCCCTAACTATTTTGCCGCTTCTAGGCTCTTTAAAATTGGCGGCTTCAACCTTTGCCGATACGGACTACTTAATTCCAGGATGGATTTTAGGTACGTTGGGTCAAGCCGGTCCTGTGGTTTTAGTAGCTAGCATTGTTGCTTTTGTACTACTTGTTATCATGGCTAGTTTTCTTTTGGGAAGGAAGGTAAGATCTGTCAGCGGTGAATAAATAAGTCAACTATCGTCCTAACCAATTCGGGCGGTAGTTTTTGATTTCGAAATAAGGTATCAGTAGGTTAGAATGATTATATATACTGACTAGTACTAATGATTGATTTGCACCAAAGGTTGGAGGACAAGTATGCTTGATAAGCGGTTAAGAGATCTGGCTAATTTTTTTATCAGGGAGAGACGAAGCAGCCTAGCTGTTTTAGAAAATTATTTAGGCTTGTCGCGTCGGCAAATTACATACGTACTCGATCGCTTAAATGAACTCTTTCGAGAAAATCAAATTTCACCGATTTCTTATCTAGGACGGGAGCTCGAACTCACAGATAGGCAGTTGGATTTTCTGTCACAACTGCTTACTACCTCTCAAACGAAGAATTATATTATGAACACTGAAGAGAGGCAGAAGTTCCTTTATTTGATGCTAGTTGCCGTTGATTTGGACTACATTTCTTTAGCAGATATTGTAGACGACTTACGGGTTAGTAAAACAACTGCTCTGGCTGATTTAAAGAATTTGGAAAAGTATTTAAAGATCAAGGGTGTCACTTTGGCTTATTCCAGAGATAAGGGCTACCATCTCTTGGGTGATGAATTAGTTTTGAGAAACCTACTTTTGGAGTGGTTAACACAAGATATTGAAGAGGATAATAGTATTATCTACGATGTCTACATTTCAATATTTAAGGCGGAGAATGTTGAAACCCTTGTCCAAAAAATCCGTTTATTGAAGCAGTCCTATCGTCTCCAGTTGGTAGAAAGCCGGATGGTTGAGCTGTCCTATTTTATTGTTTTGACTTTGAATCGTTTAAAAGGGAGATTTTATCGAGGGGACGATTTTTCAGAGATTGAGCTCTCAGATTTTGAGGAATACCATTTTGTTCAAGCCTTGCTAAAAAGTCTGAACATAAATAGTAGCAAAGAAAGTTCATTTTTATCCGCCTTAGTTTTGGGAGAATCAGTAGGCGATATTAATTGTGCTTCACCAGATAGGGCAAAAATTTCAAAACTAACAGAGGCAATGGTCACTCATTTTAAGACCTTATCTGGAATTTACTTTACGGAAGGGTACGATATCGTAGGGCAAATTTATAGCCATTTAAGGCCAACTTATTACCGCCTACTGTTTCATCTACCCATCAATAATATATTAGTTGATAAGGTAAAGTCGGAGTACCCTAGTATTTTTTATCTCGTTGAAAAGGCTTTGCAAGAGACAGAAGGTCTAAAAATGTTTGTGGTTCCAGATGAAGAATTAGCCTTTTTGACGATGCACTTTGCCTCCATCTTGACGAAGAACCAGCAAAGGGGTCCTCATCGATCAGTCAGAGCGTTGGTTGTTTGTACGAATGGTGTAGGCAGTTCGGCTATCCTGTTTGAAGAATTAGACCATTTATTTACCGAAATAGATTTGCTGGGGCCGATGACTATGGAGAAAATGATGACAATGGCTGATGATGATTTTGATATTATTTTTTCTACAGCTAGTAACCTTTCGATTTATCAAATGCATAAGCCTGTTTTTATTGTTAATCCTGTTATGACTGCCGATGAAGAGTATCGTCTGGTCAAGCGGGTTTATGAGACTGTAGGAAATTCTTATTTTAAGCTGCCTAATGTAGACGACTTGATGGCGATTATCGAAAAATATACGATTATTCAAAACAACTCATCTTTGCGGCAGGAACTGTCTCAATACCTTTCTCCTCAATCGAGAGATAGCAAGCGTCTTTCCGAAGAATTAGGTTTAAATGATGTGTTAAAAAAGGAGTTTATAGCTGTTCTTGAGAATGTATCCAGTTTGCATGAGGCAGTTGAAATGGTGGCTCAGCCATTAGTGGAAAAAAATGTCATTGAGGTGAGTTACACTAATCAGGTTTTAGAAAATCTGGATCAAAACTTGCAAAATTTTTTAATCGCTCCAGAAGTGTTATTGCCCCATGCCTATCCTAATGGTGTTAATGCTATAGGGGTAGGTTTAGCTGCATTGCCGAAGCCACTTGAGACGACTTTTGGTCAGATTAACCTGATTATTTTTCTTGCCGCTGTAGATAATGAGAGCCATCTGCAGGTCATGAAAGACCTGCTTAAGCTCCTTTCAAATCAAACACTTATCAGTGAGCTGAAGGGATTAAGGTCTCAGGAAGAAATTTATGACTTGCTTCAAAAGACGTTCAAGTAAACATAGCTGGTTTTAGGTTAGCCAATCCAATGTTATTAAGTTAAGTAAATCCTAGATTGTATGCCCCATCTGAGTGTAGGAAATTTTGCAGTTTCAGCACTCAGATGGTTTTTTGTGTGCACTAAACGCCATGTTTGAGCAATTTTAGCAGTAAGGACCCGAGGATATTCATAGAAAGTCTCAGACTAGATTGTTGTTTTTGAATAAAGGCTATATTGGAGACCGACAGGATTTGACTAAGAATTTTCTTAGGTAAGAGGCTTCTACTCATGCTAAGGATGGTGGAACTAGCAGTCTTTATAGATGAACCTCGCGTACGGGTAAGGGGAAGTTTAGAATGGCAATTTACCAGTATTTTGACTAGTTAGGATATCTAAAAAGTGAGTTTTTAGAGCTGCTCTTTATAGTGATTATTAAGGTTATGATTTTGCAGCAACATTACATAGCTAATAGAAACTTGTTGCAAGAAGATGTTATTTTCAAAGGTAATTTTTCTCTATATAATGTAAGCGTAAACAATCGAGAGCTAGAAAGGAGGGATAAGGTGTTAAATAAGCGTCAAGAAGATATTCTCCACTATATTGAAGACGGCAGGGAATACGTAACAATCGAAACAATTGCTAATAATTGTGGCTTATCCAAGCGGACAATCCATTCAGAGTTGCAAGCTGTTTCGAATTATCTTGAACAAGAAGGAAGGCATCTAGAGAAAAAACGCGGTGTCGGAATCACTATAAAAGATAATCTGGAAAAAAGTTTTGACCGAAAAAGTGAGACTATTTCGCCTGATGTTAGTGATGTCTTGGAACGCCGTATGGAAATCATGCGATGTCTGCTTTTTGATAATAAATATCTTACTTATCAATACCTGTCTGATTTATTTTTCGTCAGTAAAACCTCTATTGTCAAAGATTTTGAATTTATTATGTCAGTTTTAGGTGCAGACTCGGCAGTTTCTTTGACCAGCAATCGCCATGGTACCAAGTTACAGGGTACAGAAGCTGATTTTCAAACGGCTATGCTTCAGTTTAATCGCTTTGTCATGTCACATGCTGAAATTTATGCAGACGACATGCTGCATAAAAATATTGATATTTTGTCCATCTACTATGGCGATGATATTGTAAAAACTTGTAAAAATATTTTCTATTCCTATATCAGGAAGTACTCAAACGTTATATCTGATCACTATGTTCAAAATGTTTTGAGTATCTTTATTATCTTAACTTACCGCAGCAGTGAGGATAATCATCACTTGGCAGCGGACAATCCCAACAAAGTATCCGAAAAATTTTTTGAAGACAGTGCAGAGGCTATTTTAGATAAGGTGACACTGAGACTGGGGATTCATTTTACGAGCGAGGATAAGCAATTCTTTTCTAAACATTTAGTTTTAAATCGTTTTGAAGGAGTAACAGGCGGTTCGCAGTTTGCGGAGTTTGCAGATAGATTATTGCAAAGAATGACCGATAGCCTAAAAATCGATTTTTTAAGCGATGAAAAACTAGTCAAACAGTTAAAGGATCACATTCCGGCCATGATGTACCGCCTGCAGTCTAATATGACAGTGGAAAACCCATTTACTTCTCAGATTAAACGAGAATTCTCTTTGATGTTTAATCTTATTTCGATGGTGATTGTTGAGATTGAAAGTGATTATCAGGTTGTTTTTAATGAAAATGAAATTGCTTTTTTGACAACTTACTTCCAATCGGCTATTGAGCGAGCCAAAATCAACAAAAGAATTTTAGTTGTCTGCCAGATGGGGATTGCCACATCGGAATTGCTAGTCAATAGAATCAAGAAGGCTTTACCTTCTATAGATACGATTGAACTATCTTCTGTAGCAGAATTGGAGTATCTTGATATTACTGTCTATGATTTTGTCATCTCCACGGTGCATTTGGACATTCCTGATAAGAATATTATCTTCGTCTCACCCTTTTTAACAAAAAATGATATTGAAAGAATTAAGGGAGCGGGGTATACGCCAAGCCTTCTTCCCTACAGTCAGGCTGTTAGTCAGTTTCATCATCTATTTGGAAAGTTATCAGAAGACAGCATTCTATTGAATACAGCTTTTGAAGACCGAAAGGGCCTTTTTAAAGAGTTTGGTCGTTATCTGGTAGAGAAGGGATACGTAGCTCCAGAATTTATTGGGGATTTATTTCATAGAGAGCAATTAGGTGCTACGGATTTACCTGTTGGTGTCGCTATTCCTCACGGAAACCCTCAACATATTAAACAAACCCAGATTTTCCTGCTGCGAAATAAGAAAAAAATTAGGTGGGATAAGTATCAAGTAGATATTATTTTTATGATTTGCGTGTGTAAAGATGATCTTATACTAACAAGGGGAATCTTGACTGATATTTATAACATTATTGATAATCCCAAATTATTAAAATTAATTCGGCATGAGAATCAGTCATCTAAATTATTGAAACATTTGCAGGGAGGACATTAAAATGAGTGAAATTCAAGCATCTTTAAAAGATGTTGTCAGTAAAAATCTAATCTTTTTAGATGATGATTTTCAAAAACCATATCAGGTTTTAGATTATATTAGTACTCAGGCAAAAAAACATGGTTATATTGATAACCGAGACAGCTTTTTGACAGCTGTTCAAGAGCGAGAAAGAGAAGTCGCAACAGCGATTGGTTATCTTGTTGCAATCCCGCACGGGAAAACCAGTGCAGTCACCTCTCCCTTTATTGCCTTTATGCGTTTAAAGCACATGATCCATTGGGGAGATGAGCCAGTCAGATTAGTTTTCTTGATTGGAGTGCCTGAATCTGAGGCAGGCAAGCTTCATTTAAGATTTATCTCTCAGCTGAGTAAAAGGTTATTGGATGAGGAATTTAGAAATCGGTTGCTTGAGCAAGATACATTGGAAAATGTATATAAGCAATTAACATCTATTGATATTTAAGGAGGTGGTCCATATGAAAGTTGTGGCCGTAACAGCTTGTCCAACAGGTGTCGCTCATACCTATATGGCTCAAGAGGCTATTGAAAAAGAGTGTAGAAAACGTGGTTATGATGTCAAGGTTGAGACGCAAGGCAGTATGGGGATAGAAAACGAACTTGATCAGGATGACGTAGCCAATGCTGATGTTGTTATTTTGGCAGTAGCTATTGGGATTGATGGACTGGAACGTTTTGAAGAAAAGGAGGATAAGGGGAAAGTTCTTAATATTGATCCAAGTGAGGTCATTAAACATCCTGCTGAAGCGCTTGATACCGCAGAAAAACTATAAAAGTACTAGGAGGAGGCTAGTATGAGTAAAGAAAACAAATTGTGGAAGGACTTACAAAAAGCTTTTAATACTGGGGTGTCCTACATGTTACCTGCGGTAGTCGTAGGCGGTATTTTCTTAGCTATTGCTCTTGGGACAGGGAAAACCGGAGATTCTGGGATAGAAGTGTCTAATCAATTTATGAAGAATCTCAATGATCTAGGTAGTGCAGGTTTTGCCATGATGATTCCGATTTTATCAGGCTATATTGCTTATTCTATTGCGGGAAAGCCTGGTCTAGCTCCGGCTATGATCCTAGGTTATGTGGCTAATAATCCTATCGGGTCGGAACAGGTCCAAACGGGATTCTTAGGAGCTATGCTAATGGGGGTAGCTTCGGGTTATTTTGTCAAATGGTGTAAAACGTGGAAGGTACCAAGTACGATAAAAACTATTATGCCCATTTTGATTGTTCCCGTTATTACAACCTTTGTATTGGGGATGATTTATATCTACATTGTTTCAGTGCCTATAGGTATAGCAATGGATTGGCTGGTTGATACTTTAAGTAGTCTTCAGGGGGGCAGTGCCCTTATCCTTGGGCTAATCCTTGGCGCCATGACAGCAGTGGATATGGGCGGACCAATCAATAAGACAGCGACTGCTTTCACCCTCGCTCTTATGGCAGAAGGTGTGTACGCACCCAATGGTGCTCACCGCATAGCAGTGGCCATTCCACCCTTGGCTTTGGCGATCTCAACTATTGTCGATCGTAAAAAATATACAGCTGAGGATAAAGATCTTGGTATTTCTGCCTTGTTCATGGGAGTAATTGGTATCACTGAAGGTGCCATTCCTTTTGCTATTAAAGACATTAAGCGTGTTTTACCTGCTATTATTGCGGGGAGCGCTGTAGGAGGTGCTCTTGGAATGGTCAATGGTGTTGAAGCTTTAGTGCCTCACGGTGGCCTTATCATTTTACCTGTTGTCAATGGGAAGCTTTGGTATGTGCTTGCTATGTTGATTGGAACTTTGGTATCAGTTCTTATCTTACATTTTGTGAAACCCAATTTAGAAGAAACGGAGAAGAAAAATGGATAAATTACCTATTAAAACAGTTGTTCAAGGACTTTTAGACTTACAAGCTACTGGTGATAGTGCCACAATTTTAGGAGTTGGCCCAATGTCAAAAAATTGTGTACAGGCGACTCTTGAACTCTCACAGGAAGATGACTACCCGGTTATGTTTATTGCTAGTCGTAATCAGGTAGATGCAGATGCGCTGGGAGGAGGCTATGTTAATGGCTGGAATCAGTTTACATTTGCTCAAGCAGTGGCCGAAGTAGCTGAGGAAATAAAATATGACAATCTTTATTATCTTTGCCGTGATCATGGTGGACCATGGCAGCGAGATAAAGAGCGTAATGATCATCTTCCCGTTGATGAAGCTATGGAACTTGGTAAAAAATCATATATAGCTGATATTGAAGCAGGTTTTGATCTTCTGATGACTGATCCTACTAAGGATCCATTTGAAATCGGTAAGGTCATCCCACTTGATGTTGTTTTGAAACGAACAGTTGAACTTATTGAATTCTGCGAACAGGAACGAAAGGCTCGCCATTTGCCAGAAATCGGTTATGAGGTTGGTACTGAAGAGACAAATGGAGGTTTGACCTCTACGGAAACATATGAAACTTTTATCATTCAGCTTCGCGAAGAATTGAATAAGCGCCAATTACCGATGCCTACCTTTATAGTTGGTCAAACTGGGACCCTAACACGTAAAACAGAACAGGTTGGTCACTTCAACTTTAAAAATGCTGTTGATCTATCACAGATGGCCAAAAAGTACGGCGTAGGATTGAAGGAACATAACGGAGACTACCTTGACGATGTCACTCTTCTTGAACATATTCCTTCTCATGTGACAGCTACCAATGTTGCGCCACAATACGGGACAGAAGAAACACGCGCTTATTTGAATTTGGCTAAAGTTGAAGCAAAATTAGTTGAGTATGGCCTAGTTAAGGAAGCTTCTAATACCCGTGAAGTTCTTCTTGTTCATGCTATTAAGAGCGAACGTTGGAGAAAATGGATGGTTGGGGATCAAACAAAGTTAACTGTTGACGAAATCTTAAAAGGTGATAAGGAGCTTCAAGAGGAGATTCTTGATATTGCGGGACACTATACCTTTAATGATGATGAAGTTAAGGCTGAGATTGATAAATTATATGCTAATTTATCGGCCCATGATATTGATGGCAAGCGCTATGTTATCGATCATATTAAACGTCCAATACGGGACTATGCAGAATGTTACAATCTAAAAGGTGTAACAAGCCGTATTAGAAATTTGTCAAAATAGTGGGGGAAGATTATGAAGTTTTTCCTAGATACTGCGAATGTTGAACAGATCAAACAGATTGATGAGCTTGGTGTTGTTGATGGTGTCACAACCAATCCAACTATTATTTCGCGAGAAGGTCGTGATTTTGAAGAAGTTATTAAGGAAATTTGTGGTATCGTTTCTGGTCCAGTAAGTGCCGAAGTCACAAGTATAAGAGCTGATGACATGATTTTAGAAGCCAGGACCCTCTCCCAGTGGGCTCCTAATGTGGTTGTTAAAATACCGATGACGGCAGAAGGACTAAAAGCGGCTAAAGTTTTGTCCAAAGAGAAGATCAAAACTAATCTTACTCTGATTTTCACAGTTTCACAAGGATTGATGGCTATGAAAGCGGGGGCAACTTTTATTAGTCCTTTTGTCGGACGTTTAGAAGATACCGGAGCCGACGCCTATCAGTTAATCGCTGATTTACGCTCCATTATTGATCGTTACGATTTTAAAACTGAGATTATTGCGGCTAGTATTAGGAATACCAAGCATGTGGAATCAGTAGCAAAATTGGGGGCTCATATAGCGACTATTCCAGATAATTTGTTTATAAAAATGACGGAGCATCCTTTAACTAAGAGCGGACTTGAAACGTTTTTGAATGATTGGAAATTATTTAAAAGGAAGTAAGACCATGCTCGCTTTGTATTTTGATGTAGATGATACTTTATATGATCAGTCTGTCCCTTTTCAGCGTGCCTTTTGTAAAAATTTTTCCTTTGATATTTCAATTGAAAGCTTGTATAAAGTCAGCCGAAGGTTAAGTGATACTGTTTTTGAACTATCAGAAAACGGGCAAATATCAATGCAAGAGATGCATATTTATCGTATCAAAGAGGCTCTAAAGAAATTTGGCTATCGTATTTCAGATGAAGAGGCGCTTAGATTTCAAAAAGATTATGAAAATTATCAAAAAAAGATTACGCTCTCTCCTCAAATCAAAGCTATGCTGGCTCAGTTAGCTGAAAGTGGTGTCACACTTGGGGTTATTACAAATGGTCCTAAAGGGCATCAGCAACAAAAGATTAAACAATTGGGCCTACAAGAATGGTTTTTATCGGAGCATATTATTATTTCGTCAGACGTGGGTGTTGCAAAACCTGATCAGGCTATTTTTGCTTTAGCTTATCATGCCATTTCTTTGCCCCTATCTCAATGTTATTATATTGGGGATTCTTTTGAAAATGATGTTAAAGGAGCCAAGGGGGCTGGCTGGAAATCGATCTGGTTTAACAGAAGGGACAATTCTTTTTCTGAAGGTGACCTAAGACCTGATAAGATTGTTTCAAGTGAGGAAGAATTGGCTAAAACAATCCTAGGATTGGTGCTATAGCAGCCTTTTGAAGTTTTTTACAACCGTTTTCAGAATATTTGATTTATTTATGATACAATAACGATATAGATTCTTATTCTTTTTTATATAGAAAGGTCGTTCCAGTCATGTCGTTTGATAATATTGATCAATTGGCGGTCAATACCGTCCGTTCACTGTCGATTGAAGCTATCCAAGCTGCTAATTCAGGTCACCCTGGTCTGCCAATGGGTGCTGCACCAATGGCTTATGTTTTGTGGAATCGCGTGATGAATGTTAATCCTAAGACCAGCCGTTCATGGAGCAATCGCGACCGCTTTGTTTTATCTGCTGGTCACGGTAGCGCCCTACTCTACAGTCTCTTGCACTTATCCGGTTATGATGTCAGCATGGATGATCTGAAAAATTTCCGACAATGGGGTTCTAAGACGCCAGGTCACCCAGAAGTGGGACATACCGATGGTGTTGAAGCGACCACCGGTCCGCTCGGTCAGGGGATTGCTAACGCTGTTGGTATGGCTATGGCAGAAGCCCATCTAGCTGCTAAATTTAATAAGCCTGATTTTGATATTGTTGATCATTACACCTATGCTCTTAATGGTGATGGCTGCCTGATGGAAGGGGTTAGTCAGGAAGCAGCAAGTTTGGCAGGTCACCTCAAACTAGGTAAGCTGATCTTGCTCTACGATTCCAATGATATTTCTCTCGATGGCCCAACTTCAATGACTTTTACGGATGATATTAAGGGCAAATTTGAAGCTTATGGCTGGCAGCATATTTTAGTAGAAGATGGCAATGATCTTGAAGCTATCGCGACTGCTATTGAAGCTGCTAAGGCTGAAAAGGATAAGCCATCAATCATTGAAGTCAAAACAGTTATCGGGTTCGGTGCTGAAAAACAAGGAACGTCAGCTGTACATGGGGCACCGCTAGGACAAGAAGGTATTGACTATGCTAAGAAAGCATGGGGCTATGATTATCCTGCCTTTACTGTACCTGATGAGGTTAAACGTCGCTTTGAAGTTGGAATCCAATTCCGCGGTGAAGCGGCTGAAAATGCTTGGGCTACCAAGTTCAGTGAATATGAAAAAGCTTATCCAGAACTGGCAGCTGAGTATAAGGCAGCTTTTGCCGGTCAGCCAGAGTCCGTTGAGCTGGAAGCTCATGAGCTTGGTACAGCAGTGGCTAGCCGGGTTTCTAGTCAGTCCGCAATTCAGCAAATCTCAGCGCAGCTTCCTAATTTCTGGGGTGGTTCGGCTGATTTATCGGCTTCTAACAATACCATGGTTAAGGTTGAAACTGATTTTCAGGTAGATAACTATGCTGGTCGGAACATCTGGTTTGGTGTACGGGAATTTGCCATGGCGGCAGCTATGAATGGGATTGCTCTGCATGGCGGTACGCGTGTTTATGGCGGCACTTTCTTTGTCTTCTCAAACTATCTCCTGCCTGCTGTTCGGATGGCGGCCCTACAAAACCTGCCGACTGTCTATGTGATGACGCATGATTCAGTTGCCGTTGGTGAAGATGGCCCTACCCATGAGCCAGTTGAACAATTGGCTAGTGTCCGCTCCATGCCAAATCTCAATGTGATCCGGCCAGCTGATGGTAACGAGACCAACGCTGCTTGGCAGCGAGCTTTGGCTGAAACTGACCGTCCAACCATGTTGGTTCTGACCCGTCAAGGCTTGCCTGTCTTAGAGGGTACCAAAGAAAAGGCAGCAGACGGTATCAACAAGGGGGCTTATGTTCTGTCAGAAGCCAAGGGTGATTTGGATGGTATCATCATTGCGACAGGTTCTGAAGTGAAGTTGGCTTTGGATACACAGGCAGCTCTAGAAGCTGAAGGCAAACACGTGCGTGTGGTTTCCATGCCGGTACAAAATATTTTTGATGAACAAGATGCCATCTACAAAGAAAGTGTTCTCCCAGCGGCTGTAACCAAACGTTTGGCGATTGAAGCTGGTGCGAGCTTGGGCTGGGGTAAATATGTCGGCCTAGCAGGCAAGACCTTGACCATTGATACTTGGGGAGCTTCGGCACCAGGTGGCAAAATCTTTGAGGAGTATGGTTTTACAGTTGATAATGCCAAAAAACTCTACGATTCCTTGTAAAATAAGCTTTTTATCCTAACATATGGTAAAAAACTAATATTTGAAAGAGAGTGGGACTTAATCAGTAAATCGTGGTAAAATCACGATTTTGATTTTCCTCACTCTCTTATTTTAAGGCTCAGGCCTCTGCCACTTTCTTGATTTTAGGTGGCAGGCTTTGGCAGTCTATCCCCAGACTGCCAAAGTCCACTGGAGCAGGAGCATTTTGACCCTTGTTTTACAAGCTTTATTTCTCAGTTAAACAGGTCTACTAGACCTGTTTAACCTACCTCCGAACAGCTCCAAAGGTCTGGGAGACCTTTGGAGGTTGGAGATAAGATGAACCGCGTTCATCACATAAGGTCTGGGAGACCTTTGGAGGTTGGAAATAAGATGACCTAACGTTCATAGAATTGGCTATCCAACCAACCACTGCGCCTAGCAAATAAAATTGACCAAATAAATAAGGCTGAGAACTTTTGTCTCAACCTCTTTTTTGGTTGACAAAAATCTGTAACGAATTATAATAGATATTGTAATATTTCTATAGTACAATATTTGAAGTGTAAAATTAACTTGGTCAAATTCTTAAAAGTCTGAGGGAAAAACTATGACTATGTGACTGGCTTTAATGAGACTATAGGGGTGATTGATCTGCAGTAGACACTGTTTTATCTGCAAATGGATTGCCCTTGTATTGTTATAGATTTAGCATCAAAAGGAGACTGTTATGATTGAATTCCAGCATGTATCAAAAGTATATGGTGATAAAGAAGCATTGGGTGACTTGAACTTGACCATCAATAATGGCGAAATTTTTGGTCTAATCGGCCATAATGGAGCGGGAAAAACAACGACAATCAGTATTTTAACCTCTATTATTGAAGCAAGCTATGGTGATGTCCTAGTAGATGGGCAGCTTTTGTCGGCAAACCGTGATGCTATCAAGCGTAAGATTGCCTATGTTCCAGATTCACCGGATATCTTTCTCAACCTCTCGGCCAAGGAATACTGGCATTTTTTAGGTAAAGTCTATGGATTGGAGTATGCTCAGGTAGAAGAGAGAATTGCTGAATTAGCGCAGTTATTTGACTTGACTGAGCAGCAAAATGATATTATTGATAGCTTTTCACACGGTATGCGTCAGAAGGTCATTGTTATAGGGGCTCTGGTTGTTCGTCCGGAGATTTGGATTTTAGATGAGCCTCTGACAGGTCTCGATCCGCAGGCATCTTTTGATCTTAAAGAGATGATGAAAAAGCATGCGACTGATGGGAAGACAGTCCTCTTTTCAACCCATGTCTTGCAGGTAGCTGAACAGCTGTGCGATCGTATCGGCATTCTTAAGCAGGGTAAGCTTATCTTTGTTGGAACCTTGGATGAGCTCAAAGCTAACCATCCCGATAAGAATTTGGAGACGATTTATTTAGAGATGGCTGGCCGTCATACAGAAGAGGAGGAATAGGGATGTCTTGGTCAACAATATGGGAACTGATAAAAATCAATATTCTTTATTCTAATCCGCAATCTATGACCCAGATTAAAAAGAAGCGGGAGAAAAATCCAAATAAAACTTACTCTTCTTACAAAACGGTAATTCGCCAGCAGTTGCTTTTGATAGTAGTTTTTACTTTTATTTTTCTTCTCAATTTTGCGACGGTCAATTTCAAGGATTATCCGGGCCTTTTTAGCCAATATGTAGCTTCCTTTTTTGTCATGGCTGTTTTCTATGGCTTTTCAGCTATGTATTCCATCTTTTATGACAGCAAGGATTTGGTGCTCTATGCGCCGTTGCCTATCAGACAATCCGAGATTTATGTTGCCAAGGTTATCTCGTCATTGGGCATGGGAGGTATGTTTTTGGTGCCTATGCTGGCCTTGTTTGGCATTGCCTATTGGGAAATAATAGGTCCCTTGGGGATTATTTTAGCCTTATGTAATTTTTTACTTTTATTTGCTAGCTGTATCACTCTTTCTCTTGTTATCAATCATTTGATAGGACGTTTAGCTGTTCGAAGTGCTCGCCGCAAACTCTTTTCGAGCCTACTAATGGTTATTACAACGGTTGGTTGGCTGGCCATCTGGATTTTTCTAAACTTTAGCTCAACTCATTACGAGGTAGGCTCTAGTCGATCGGACAGTTCCTTGTGGCCATATTTTCGGGGATTTTATGATATTGCTGTCCGGCCATTCAGTTTGGAGAGCTTTTTAAATTTTTATCTGCCAATCGTGTTGGTCTTGCTTTTGCTCTTAGGTCTTGTCAAGGTAATGGTTCCGCGCTTTTATCAGGAAACTCTCTATAGCGGTGCTATTCAGGCTTCCAGTCGCAAGAAAAAAGCTTATCAGGATCGTAGTCTGACCAAACTGCTTGTGAGGCATCATTTAGCTACCTTGCAAAATGGTCCTTTAATTATCCAGACTTATCTTTTGCCCCTGCTCTATCCTCTTATGCTACTAGTTCCGATGATGATTAGTGGCAAGGGGCCTCTGCGTCATATCCCTCTGACTTTTTTTGGTGTTGTTTGGCTGGCTGGAATGATTATGGGCTTGATGTCAGTTAATCCCACAAGTTTTATAGGAGTTGCTCTGTCTTTGGAAAAGGAAGATTATTTTATGTTTAGGGCTCTGCCTTTAAATTTCAAGGCTTTTGCTAGGCAAAAGTATTTGGTTCTGGCAGCCGTGCAAGTCTGCCTGCCAGCTTTCGTCCTCCTTGTTGTTAGTTTGTTAGCTGGTCTTTCTCTAGGGCTATTGCTCAGTTTTCTTGCGGCTTACCTCCTGACAGCTTTTGTTGCGGGACAAATTTTTTACAGCAGGGATTACAGGTTACTGGTCTTGAACTGGCAAGACATCACCCAGCTTTTTCAGCGTGGAGGCGGACAGATTTTGGTCGCTACCTTGATTTTTGGTGCTATACTGCTAGGTATTCCTTTGGTAATTATAGCTTATATCCTAGCACAGTACACCAATCCAGCCATCGTTAGTCTGATATTGGTTATTATTGGTTTAGGCCTGCTGGGAATTGCACAGTTGATTATGAATCGTAGATTTTGGAAAAACTTAACTTAGTTTATTAAAAAATAAAGAGAAGCCTTGGTTCAGGGCTTCTTTTTGGCTTTTTCTATCACTTGTCGAGACTACCAATCTTTTTCAAAAAATATTTTCTAAGGTAACTATTAATTTAGAGGAAGGCTTTGATTTTCTTGGTGTATGAGAGGGGGTGGCGTGCTCGATATGTGAGATTTGTGGATGAATGGACTGAAGCCACTATGTCAGACAACAAAAGATTATTGGGGCACATCTGTGTAATTTATGGTAAAATAAAAGTTATGACAAATGAATTTCATCATGTGACGGTACTCCTTCATGAAGCCGTAGATATGTTAGATATTAAACCTGACGGGATTTATGTCGATGCAACCTTGGGTGGCGCTGGACACAGTTCTTACTTGCTGTCAAAGTTAAGCTCCAAGGGACATCTCTACTGTTTTGATCAGGACCAAAAGGCAATTAATCATGCTAAAACCAGTCTGAAAGAGTACACTGAGAAGGGCATGGTGACTTTCATCAAAGATAATTTCCGTCATTTAAAAACTCGCTTAAATCAGCAAGGGGTGGAAGAAATTGACGGAATTTTATATGACCTAGGGGTTTCCAGTCCTCAACTTGACGAGCGTGAGCGTGGCTTTTCCTATAAGAAGGCAGCGCCTCTGGACATGCGGATGAATCAGGAAGCCAGTCTCACAGCTTATGATGTGGTTAATACCTATGATTATCGAGAGCTGGTGCGAATCTTTTTTCGATATGGTGAAGATAAATTCTCTAAACAAGTTGCCCGTAAGATTGAACAAGCGCGTGCAATCAAGCCCATAGAGACCACGACTGAGCTGGCTGAGGTGATTAGATCAGCCAAACCAGCTAAGGAACTGAAAAAAAAGGGACATCCGGCCAAGCAAATTTTTCAGGCCATTCGCATTGAGGTCAATGATGAGCTGGGGGCGGCTGAAGAGTCACTTCAAGCGGCACTAGAACTCTTGAGTGTTGGTGGAAGAATTTCAGTGATTACTTTCCATTCTTTAGAAGATCGTCTGACTAAGCAGCTTTTTAAAGAGGCGGCGACGGTAGACGTCCCTAAGGGACTGCCCTTTATTCCGGATGACTTGCAGCCCACTGTCGAGTTGGTTAATCGCAAGCCTATTTTACCGTCAAAGGCAGAGATGACTGATAATAATCGTGCGCATTCGGCTAAGCTACGAGTTGCTCAAAAAATTCGAAAGTAGAGAGATAAATATGGCTAATAACAATCAGGAAGAAAGGGCTGTCAAAGAGGCTTTTCAGCGGCGTTTTCGTAAATTTTCCCGTCTAGAGGTTGCTTTTTACGGCTCTATCATTTTGACAGCTGTTTTGATGGCAGTGGGGATTATTTATTTGCAAAGCCGCAATCTCCAAGTCAAACAGCAGATCACTGAAATCAACAGTCAGATTAGTGATGCTGAAACTGATTTAAATAATGCCAAACAGGAAGTTAATGAATTGACCCGTTCAGAGCGGATTTCAGAGATTGCACAAAAGGCAGGTCTGACTATTGATAATTCTAATCTTGGGAATGTTGGGAGTAACGAATAGGACATGAAAAATCTGATCAATCGATTTCTGTCTTTTGTAACCAGGGATCGCCGTGGCCCTAGGGCTAATCGTGAGCGTGTCGGTCAAAATTTGATGATTACGACAGTTTTCATCTTTTTTGTCTTTATTATTAATTTTGCCATTATTATTGGAACGGATCGAAAGTTTGGTGTCGACCTGTCCAAAAAGGCTAGGGATGTCTACCAGATGACAGTGACGAAGGCAGCTAAACGCGGGACTATCTATGACCGTAATGGCAATGTCATTGCCGAAAATTCGACGACCTATACGGTCTATGCTATTATTGATAAGAAATATGTCTCGGCTTCTGATGAAAAGCTTTATGTCCAAGATGATAAATTTGATGCTTTGGCTGACATATTGAATCAGCAGATTGGCATTGATAAAGACTATGTTGAAAAGCAACTGAATCAGAAAGATCTTACTCAGGTCTATTTTGGTTCCAAGGGAAGTAATCTTTCCTACAGTACTATGAAAGCTATCCAAGATGAGGCTAAAAAAGCAGGTATTAAAGGAATTGATTTTGATTCTAGTGCCAGTCGCCTTTACCCGAATGGAACTTTCGCTTCGGAGTTCATTGGAATTGCACAGAGCCATAATGGTAATAAGGGTGACGCGACCTTGGTAGGAACCACTGGTCTGGAAGCTTCGATGAATGATATTTTGTCAGGGACAGATGGCAAGGTTACCTATGAAAAGGACGAGAATGGTAATATCTTGTTTGGAACTGGTAAAAATGTCAAAAAGACAGTCGATGGGCGTGATGTTTATACAACGCTGGACGCTACCTTGCAAAACTATCTAGAAACCCAGATGAATACCTTTATGGATGAGGTTGGACATGCGACTGATGCCGGTGCGACCTTGGTCAATGCTGAGACTGGTGAGATTTTAGCGACTACTCAGCGCCCCACTTATAATGCAGATACTCTACAGGGAATGAGTAAAGATGAGGGGTATAATTGGCTTAACTTGCTCTATGGTACTAACTATGAGCCAGGCTCGACGATGAAGGTTATGCTATTGGCTTCGGCGCTCAATGAAGGAGCTTTCAATCCTAATCAAACCTACTATAATGGTGATGGAATTACTATCGCTGATACAACTATTAATGACTGGGCTGTCAATAATGGAACATCAGCTGGTCAGACCATGACCTTAGCACAAGGCTTTTCTTACTCCTCTAACGTTGGTATGACAATTTTGGAGCAGCAATTAGGAAATTCAACCTGGGGAAGTTATCTTTCTAAGTTCCGTTTTGGTCTACCGACACGGTTTGGAATGGCTGATGAGGAGTCAGGTTCTGTTTCATTGAATAATGAGGTGACAGCAGCTATGTCGGCCTTTGGTCAAGGGGTTTCGGTAACTGAAACCCAGATGCTACGGGCTTTTTCGGCAGTGGCTAATGATGGGGTCATGTTAGAGCCGCGTTTTATCAGTCAAATTTATAATTCGGATAACAATACTAGTCGAGTTGGTTCAACTGAAGTTGTTGGGAATCCTGTATCCGCTGAGGCTGCTAGTCAAACACGTGATTATATGGTTAATGTTGGAACGGATCCAGACTATGGTACGCTTTATTCAGCTACAACTGGCGGACCGGTGATTAAGGTCGGTGATTATCCTGTAGCTGTGAAATCAGGTACCGCTCAATATGCTGCTGAAAACGGTGGTTATGAACAAGGGGAATTTAGTTATATTTACTCCGTTGTAGCCATGGTGCCATCGGATAATCCTAAATTTATCATGTATGTTACCCTGAAAAAGCCAGAAAGATTTAGCGCAGTTTACTGGGCAGATGTGGTGAATCCAGTATTAGAACAGGCCATGCTTATGCAGGACGAATTAGCTTCTCCATCAATGACTTCTCAAGCCCCTAAAGAAACGGGTTATAAAATGCCCAATTTCAACGGCAAAAATGCTGGTGATGCAGCAGTGACCCTGAGGCAGAACCTTGTCCATGTTGTGTCATTAGGAACGGGCAGCAAGGTCAAGAAGACCTCGGCAAGTACTGGCGCCAGCCTTGATGCCGGCAGTCAGGTGCTTATTTTGACTGATAAGATTAAGGAACTGCCCGATATGTATGGTTGGACTAAAGAAAATGTAAAAACCTTTGCCGACTGGATGGGGATCAAGGTGTCCTTTAAAGGCTCAGATTCGGGCACAGTGACTCAGCAGAACATTGATACTGGAACTAAGCTAAAAAAAGTTAAAAAATTAACCATTACACTAGGAGACTAATATGTTAACCATTTTATTAGCAGGCCTTATCGCTTTTGTCTTGACAGTGATTGCCATGCCCTTCTTTATTAAATTTTATCAAGCCAAGAAGATTGCCGGTCAGCAGATGCATGAGGATGTTAAGCAGCATTTAGCTAAGGCTGGAACCCCGACTATGGGTGGAACGGTTTTTATCGTGACAGCGACACTGGTCACCCTGTGTTTTTCAAGTATCAGTCCCTTTAAGGAAGCTCCCTTTGGGGCGACAGCTGGTATTCTATCAGTAGTTGTTATTTATGGTATTATCGGTTTTTTAGACGATTTTTTGAAGATCTTTAAAAAAATTAATGAGGGACTAACTCCTTGGCAAAAGATGGCCTTGCAAATTATTGCTGGTTTGATTTTCTATTTCGTTCATGTCCGTCCGAGCGGTACGAATGCTATCAATATTTTTGGCTATCACCTCCATGTTGGTATCCTCTACTTAGCTTTTGTTCTCTTTTGGGTTGTTGGCTTCTCTAATGCAGTCAACCTCACTGACGGTATTGATGGTTTAGCTTCCGTATCGGTTGCTATCAGTTTAGCAGCGTATGGTGTAATTGCTTATGTCCAAAGACAGCCAGATATTCTTCTCCTAATTGTGGTTATGATTGGAGCCTTAATTGGTTTCTTCGTTTTCAATCATAAGCCGGCCAAGGTCTTTATGGGAGATGTAGGCAGTTTGGCCCTCGGCGCTATGCTGGCATCTATTTCTATCGCTTTGCGTCAAGAGTGGACCCTGTTGTTGATCGGTTTTGTTTATGTATTTGAAACCGCCTCTGTGATGTTGCAAGTAGCTTATTTCAAATACACTAAGAAGAAATACGGTGAAGGCCGCCGAATTTTTCGTATGACTCCGTTCCATCATCATCTAGAGCTTGGCGGTCTTTCTGGCAAGTCAGGTCAGTGGAGTGAATGGAAGGTTGATGCCTTCTTATGGAGTGTTGGTGCCTGCTTCAGTCTAGCAGCCCTTTTGATCTGGCTGGTGATTAAATGATATCAGAGATTTGTTATATAACTGCAGTTTATTACTGGAGTGAGTTGCTGAGCTAAAATCAAATTTTTGTTTTAGATAGTATGAAATCCTTGCTTGCAAATATTGATTTCATGCTATTTTTTTGCTATGAATTTTATTTTTAAGATGGAGGATAGATAAAATATTACAAAAAAATGACAAAATTACAATTATATATTGAAAACGTTTTCCCTTATTGTTATAATAAACCTAGATATTGACCTAGAATACTAATGGAGGCATATCTTAGTAAGAAAGGAGATTAATCCATGAAAAGGAATTCAATTTGGAATGAAAGACAGCGCTTTTCCATTCGTAAATATTCCTTTGGTACGGCCTCGGTCCTAATCGGTATCAGTTTATTCTTCGGCGGCCAAGTACTGGCCGATGAACAAGCAGTGCCAGCGGGCCAGCCACAAGACCAAACGGTTCAAACGCTTGCTACTGATCAGCCGGTTCAAAATGGGAATAACGCACTCTCTCCGGAAGCAGTCGGTGGCACTGCAGTCCTTTCGGACAAGGCCCCTGTGTCTCAGCAAGCCGGTCAGGATTCAGCTCAGGCTACGGCAGAAACATCTGATGTGACCCCAACAGATGCTAGGACAAGTGCTGCTGTGGCTTCAGCTATGGTTGACACTGCTACTCAGACGGATGCCGCACTCGATAAAGTTGAAACACAATCAACGGTTCAAATGGTTAGTGTCACCCCTCAACAGAGTGAAAGTCCAGCACCGGCTCAAGCAAGTTCAGTAGTGAGTAGGGCAACTGTGGTAACAACGGTTCAAGCAGTTAGCAAGGATATCCCAAGTTCGGGTTATTATACCTATCCAGAGCGTACAGAAGTCAAGAATAGTCCGTCTGCCAGCGCACCCATCGCCTTTTACGCCAATGCCGGTGACCGTGTTTACTATGACCAAGTGCTCACTCAAGATGGCTATCAATGGCTGAGCTACAAGTCTTACAGCGGCATTCGCCGTTATGCCAATATTGCTAAGCTAGAGGTTAAGGAAGTTCCGGCACCTAAGACAGACAATCAGTCAGCAGGAGACAGCGAAACTACTTTTTCAACCCTGCAGCGCTACACCTTCGATCGGGAAGTCGCGGTTAAAAACGAAGCCAGGGCAGCCGCTAAGACAGAGTTCACCTTTACCAAAGGAGAAGGGGTTAACTATGATAAGGAACTCAAGGCCGATGGCTACAAGTGGATTTCCTATGTCTCCTACAGCGGTATCCGCCGCTATGTCATGCTGGACAAGCTGTCTAATTCTCAGCCATCAGAATCCAAACTGACCGGACAAATCAGTGTTGAAAACCAAACCAACCAAGGCTTTGATGTCAGGATTTCCAATGTTTCAGACAGCAAGGGTATCCTAGCCGTCAAGGTGCCTATCTGGACGGACCGAAATGACCAAGATGATATCATCTGGTATGACGGCGTTAAGCAGGGAGATGGTACTTACAAGGTAGCGGTCAAACGGTCTGACCATAAGAATGAAACCGGCACCTACAATATCCACCTGTATTATGTTGAAACTGACGGAGCTATGAAAGGGGTTGCCGCTCAACAGGTTAAGGTGGCTGAGCCTCAAGTTACCAGAACCGGAACCCTCTCCTTTAGTAACAAGGATAACGGCGACTTCGATGTCATCGTTTCGACTGTTACCGACAGCCAAGGAGTTAAGGCGGTTAAGGTGCCCGTCTGGACAGATAGGAACGACCAAGACGATATCATCTGGTATGATGGCGTTAAACAAGCAGATGGGACCTACAAGATCACCGTCAGAGTGTCCGACCATAAAAATGAGACCGGGCTCTACAATATCCATCTCTATTACCTAGAAAATGATGGCAAGCTGGTCGGCATAACAGGTCAGCAACATCAGCCAGAAGCTAAGAATATGGACAAACAAGTGACTGGGACCCTTGCTATTCAAAATCAGACTCCCGATGGTTTTGATGTCCTGATTACCGATGTGTCGAACAGCAAGGGTATTTTAGCGGTCAAGGTTCCTGTTTGGACCAGTAATCGAGACCAGGATGATATTGTCTGGTATACAGCAGATAAACAGGCTGACAATAGTTATAAGGTGACTGTAAAATTGTCAGAACATCAGTATGAGACAGGTACCTATATGATTCATCTATACTATGTTGACAGTAATAATCAATTGGTCGGTGTCACCGGAACAACGTATGAGGTGCCAGCTAGTGAGAATAAGGAGCAGGTAATGGTAACCAGTACCTATAAGGGAACTGGAAATTACCTGATCACGGCTCACAATGTTCCCAGTGATGGTGATATACTAGTGGCTATTTGGTCGGATACCCATGATCAGGATGATATCATTTGGTATGAGATGAACCGTTCCAACCTAGAGGCTTCCTTGCAAGTCAATACTCAAAACCACAGTGGTACCGGCACCTATCATGCCCATGTTTATCAACGGCTTGGAGATAAGATGACTGTTTTGGTCGGTTATGATTTCCAAGTTGATAAGTCCAACTATGATACACCTTATTACAATCAAAGAGATGGCCGCTGGTCTGGTCTGAAATATGGCCGCGGTTATCTTGGCCCAACAGGCTGCGTTCCAACCGACTTAGCAATGGTCATCAGCTCACTCAAGGGCCAAGAGATTACCCCGAACCAAGTGGCTGACTACCTTTACAGCAGTACCAATGAATTCAACAAGAATTTTGACGGAACCAGTGGTCAGGGGATCCTACAAGCTGCTAGCCATTGGGGTCTGGTTGCGACACCTCTGGGAAGCTTAGGTCAGGTTCAAACAGCTCTATCGCAAGGCTATCATGTTCTGGCTGCTGTGCAGAGTAATGTCTTTGTCAGCAATGGTAGTCATGAGTTGGTCCTCAAGGGCTACAACAATGGCAGTACCCATGTATCTGATCCTTATACTTCTGGGCTTTCTGGTTGGTATTCAGTAAGTCAGCTTTGGAATGAACAAAGTCATGATCCGATTGATACTACTGGTATCGGTGCCCCGTTTATCAAGATTACAGATGCCTAGATTGTCAGGCTAAACGATATTCATCAACAGCAAAGAGCTTTGCTGCCCAGTCTTTTGAAAGATATCAGAAACAGGATTCTTTGCTAGTTGAGAGATAAGAAATGCTCGTCTTGTGAAAAAGATACGAGCATTTTTATTAGAAAAGAAGATGCAAAAAATTATTAGGAAAATATGGAGGCGAAGATGTGGTCTGAGCTGGGAGTCTATCTATATTCAGGTTCTTATGCTGAGTTCAATAAATCTTACACACCTGCCTTGTGATAGGAATATGCTATGACTAAAGCAATTAAAAGAGGAATCTCATCCTATAATATTATGTTAGGAGTGATAGGTAACTTTGATGGACAGACGAAGTACTAGAGTTTGAACAGAATTTTAATGGTGATGTTATACATAAATTTTCCAGTCTTATCATCCTAAATCATTCAAATATGGAGTAATAAAGAATTTTAAATTTCTCTTTGGTAGAAAGTAATTACTTCAAAATAAATTCACTCAATTATATTATGAGCTATATTCTAGATACTTTGTTACAGTACTTAGGCTTTTCTTCTGGTATAATGGGTTAAGCAAATAAGCAAAAGTAAGGTATAAAAAAGCTCGGGCAGAGTTAATGAGGTAAACATGAGTTTTAAAGATTATAATTTCAAGTCCTACATCAATCAGGCTTTGGAAGAAATAGGATTCAAAGAGCCGACAGAGGTTCAAACCAAGTTGATTCCTGTAGTTCGTTCGGGTCGGGATTTGGTCGGTGAATCAAAGACAGGGTCCGGAAAGACCCATACTTTTCTCCTGCCGATTTTTGACAAATTGGAAGAGACTGCCAGTAACGTTCAAGCAGTGATTACAGCGCCTAGTCGAGAGCTAGCAACTCAGATTTATGAAGCAGCTAAGCAGCTTGCTCAAGCGGCTCAACAAGATATTCGTCTGGCTAATTATGTGGGTGGTACAGATAAACTGCGCCAGATTGATAGGTTGACGACAGTTCAACCCCATATCGTAATCGGGACTCCAGGACGGATCTATGATCTGATTAAATCTGGACATTTGGATGTTCATAGAACTAAGACTTTTGTCGTTGATGAGGCTGATATGACTATGGATTTAGGCTTTTTGGATACGGTTGATAAGATTGCTGCCAGTCTGTCAAAGGATGTCCAATTTCTTGTCTTTTCGGCAACGATTCCGCAAAAATTACAGCCTTTTCTAAAGAAATATTTGGCTAACCCTGTTATTGAAAAAATCAAAAGCCAAACGGTTATCGCTGACAGTATTGAGAATTGGCTAATTTCTACTAAGGGGCGTGATAGGAATAGCCAAGTTTTGGCTGTCCTGAATGCCATTCGTCCCTACTTAGCTATGATCTTTGTCAATACGAAAGGACGTGCGGATGAACTTCATGCCTATCTAGTTGCGAACGGTCTGAAAGTGGCTAAAATTCATGGCGGTATCCCACCAAGAGAACGCAAGCGTATTATGAATCAAGTTAGGCGATTGGAATATGAATATATCGTTGCAACGGATTTAGCGGCTCGCGGCATTGATATTGAGGGGGTCAGCCATGTTATCAATGATGCTATACCGCAAGACTTATCTTTCTTTGTTCACCGGGTGGGCCGAACTGGTCGCAACGGTCTATCTGGAACAGCTATAACTCTCTATCAGCCTAGTGACGATTCGGACATAAGAGAATTGGAAAAGACAGGAATTGTTTTTCTACCGAAGGTGCTTAAAAATGGTGAATTTCAGGATACTTATGATCGTGACCGCCGTGTCAACCGCGAGAAGGGCTATCAAAAACTTGATACAGAGATGATTGGCCTGGTTAAGAAGAAGAAAAAGAAAGTTAAGCCAGGCTATAAGAAAAAAATTCAGTGGAAGGTTGATGAAAAGCGTAAACGCGAGCGCCGAGCAGCCGCAAGGGCTAAGGGACGTGCCCATCGCAAGGCTAAGAAGCAAGATTTTTAGTGAAAGGGTCAGAAAAAAGTGGTCGCTTTTTCTGATGATATGCCCTGCCTATCACCCGATAAAAATTTGCTATTATTCAAATAGTTGCTGGAATGGTAGACTGGTATTATATTAATAATGAGACGGGGAAACATTCTATGAAGTTTAAAAAAATATTGCTAGCCAGTCTGATTGTGGGAGCTAGTGTTCTGACGTTAGCAGCTTGCTCATCATCTAAGTCAAGCTCCACTAAGCAGGATATTATTGTGGCGACCGATTCGGATACAGCGCCTTTTACCTTTACTGGGGATGATAATAAGCAGACAGGCTACGATATTGAAGTTTTACAGACTGTCTTCAAGAATTCGGATAAATACAATTTAAAATTTGAAACGACTGAGTTTGATTCTATTTTACCGGGAATTGATTCGGATCGCTATCAAATTGCGGCTAATGACTTCAATTATAATGAGGATCGTGCTAAAAAGTATCATTTTTCTGATCCTGTCTCTGTCTCTAACTATGCGATTGTTACAAAATCTGGAACTAAATATGACCGGTTGGATCAGCTATCTGGAAAATCAACAGAAGCTCTAGCTGGTTCTAATTATGCTCAAACCCTAGAAGATTGGAATAAGAAGAATCCTGACAAGGAGCCGATCACCATTAATTATGTTTCGGGTCAAACCGGGTTTACATCACGTTTGCAGGATTTGGATCAAGGCAAGATTGATTTTATTTTCTATGATCAGATTTCTTCCTCCTATGCTGCTAAGGATCAGGGGTACGATTTTGAGGTGACTTCTTTGAAAGATAAGGTTGGCTCCAGCAAAGATGGTTTGGAATACTTCCTGTTTGCTAAGACTGATCAGGGTAAGGAGCTGCAATCATTTGTGAACAAGCGCCTGAAGGAACTTCAAAAAGATGGAACCCTAGTTAAGCTTAGTAAGAAATATTTTGGTGGAGATTATGTTTCTAGCCTGAAATGATAAAGATTACAGTTGAGGTGATCTTTAATGAAGTAGAAGATTTAGAGTAAGAGGCTGGGCAAAACTCGTCCAGTCTCCCTGTTTTTAAATAAAGTCTTAAGACAGTAATTGATAGCGACCAACCTCGCTGCCTTGATCAACAAGGTTCAACTGTCTACTAAACAGTTGAGCTCCCTTTATGCAAGGTTAAAGTCAGGAGGCTTGAAACAAGGAAACGAGCAGCTAACTGTGCTGGGCTCAGCCAGTCGAGGTCTGCTGTTTGAGATGCGAGCCCTAAAACAAGAAGGTAAGCAGTCAGTTTGGAGAGAGGCTAGACGTTTCTGGTCGCCGCCCAGAAACTAGGGAGTGGAGAGAACCAGAATTAACAGTTTTTGAGTTCCTTTCCACTCTTTTTCTTGAGTTTTTAAAATTAACTATTTTACATAAGCCGGTTCGGGTGGTAAAATGGGAAAATAATTACTATTTTCTGTGAAAATCAAAATGATCCCCACTAATGGAAATGATTATTTATAGTCAAGATAATTCTAATTTTCTTATTTTCCATTCCGATAGATAGGACACATTGATACTATAAGATCTTTTAAGTTAGGAGAATAATAGGAGTAAATATGGTAGAAAAAAATACAAAACCACAGGAAGTGGCTGAGACTAAGAAAGAGGTTCAAGCTTTCTTTAAAACAGCAAAGGGGAAGATGCTAGGCTTCTTTGTACTCGTTTTCCTAGTGATTCTAGTGCTGACTCAGATTTGGCGTTTTTTACTAGATTCGGGGGTCTATGATAAATTTGTTAAGTCGCTTCCTGATGGTATGCTTTTCAGTGTGCGTTCAGTTTTTAGCGCGATTCCTGATATTTTAAAGCATATGCCGATGACATTAGGCCTAACATTCTGGGGTTCTGTTTTTGGCCTCGCTTTAGCGCTCTTATTTGCCGTTGTAAAAATCAACCGTATACCGGTCATTTATCAGATTCAGGCCTTCTTTGTAAGCTTTTTACGGGGAACCCCTATTTTGGTTCAGCTGATGCTGACCTACTATGGTATTCCGCTTTTGCTGCGTTATCTCAAGATGGAATACCATCTTAATTGGAATGTCAATGATGTACCGCCAATCATTTTTGCGGTTGTAGCTTTTGCCTTCAATGAGGCAGCTTACACCAGTGAAACTATCCGGGCGGCTATTCAGGCAGTTGATTCTGGAGAAATTGAAGCAGCTAAAAGCTTGGGAATGACTAATCTGCAAATCTACCGCCGGGTAATTATTCCTAATGCGGCCGTTATTGCGACACCAACGCTGATCAATACCTTGATTAGTCTGACTAAGGGAACATCTTTGGCTTTCAGTGCAGGTATTATTGAAATGTTTGCTCAGGCTAAGATTATTGGCGGCCGTGACTACCGTTATTTTGAGCGTTATATTTCTGTAGCAATTATTTATTGGATTGTCAGTATTGTGATTGAAAATATTGGCCGTTACATTGAAAAGAGTATGGAGATTAAGTCGCCGGATAAACTTGCTGATAAGGAAGGGGAACTGCGCTAATGATTAAGATTACTAACTTGAGTAAAGAATTTTCGGGCCAAAAAGTTCTGGACGGTCTCAATTTGGAGATTCAAAAAGGCGATGTTATTGCCCTCGTTGGTGCTTCTGGTGCTGGGAAGTCTACTTTTCTGCGCAGTATGAACTACCTAGAAGAAGCAGATTCTGGAACTATTGAAATCGATGATTTTAAGGTCAATTTCGAGACCATCACCAAAGAAGAAATTTTAACGCTGCGGCGGAAATTAGCTATGGTCTTTCAACAGTTCAATCTCTTTGAGCGTCGGACAGCTTTGGACAATGTCAAAGAAGGGCTGAAAATTGTTAAAAAAATGCCGGATAGTGAAGCAACAGCTCTAGCTAAGGAGGAACTGCGTAAGGTTGGCTTGTCTGATCGTGAAAATCACTATCCGCGACATCTTTCAGGCGGACAAAAACAGCGGGTTGCTCTTGCACGGGCTTTGGCTATGAAACCGGATGTACTCTTGCTTGATGAACCAACTTCAGCTCTGGATCCTGAGTTGGTTGGCGAAGTAGAAAAATCTATTGCTGATGCGGCTAAATCTGGTCAAACCATGGTGCTGGTCAGTCATGATATGAATTTTGTTGCTCAGGTTGCTGACAGGGTTCTTTTCCTTGAAAAAGGCCATATCCTGGAGCAGGGAACACCTGATCAGCTTTTCAATCATCCTAAAGAGGAGCGGACCAAGGAATTTTTTGCTAGTTACAAAAAATCTTATGTTTGATATAATATGATTATCTTTGGGTGGGCTGCAATATTATATACTGCCCTCTGGTGATGGATAACTTATTGGTGGTGTATCGCAGTACACCTTTATTATTAAGGAATAAAGCAGAGGCTGGAAGTGTGCCAGTCTCTTATTTTGGATAAAAGGAAAGCACGCTTATTATGCTAACAGACATTTTTAAATTTTATCTACAGGGGCTTTTATTGGCTGTTGTGTTCGTTATTATTGCTGTTATTTATTGGTTAAGTTACCGAGCACTTAAGCTTAAGGATAAGACTATCAGGGAGCGTCAGAACGCCCTTTATGATGGGATAATGATGGCCTTGGTCTCTATCCCAATTTTGTCTTTTGCTTTTATGGCGATTATTCTCATGATTAAGTCGTCATAATTGACCATTGTTGACTTTTAGAGTAAACTAGGAGCACATACTGAAGTGAGGGGAGTAAAAACTATGTATGATACATTGATTATTGGCTCTGGTCCAGCAGGGATGACAGCGGCTCTTTATGCAGGACGCAGCAATTTAAAGGTTGGTGTTATTGAACAAGGGGCCCCAGGCGGTCAGATGAATAATACTTCAGATATAGAGAACTATCCAGGATTTGAAACTATTTCAGGTCCGGATTTGTCAATGAAGATGTATGAACCACTGGAAAAGTTCGGTGTTGAAAACATTTATGGTATTGTTGACAAGATTGAAGACCATGGTAATTTTAAACGCGTATTGACCAGTGATGACCATTTTGATGCTAAGACGATCATTCTAGCTACCGGTGCTAAGCACCGCCTGATTGGTGTCAAGGGTGAGCAGGAATTTAATAGCCGGGGTGTTTCTTACTGTGCGGTTTGTGACGGTGCTTTTTTCCGCGGTCAGGATCTCTTAGTTGTTGGCGGCGGCGATTCTGCTGTTGAAGAAGGACTTTATTTGACACAGTTTGCTAACAAGGTGACTATTGTGCATCGTCGCGATGAGCTGCGGGCACAAAAGATTTTGCAGGACCGTGCCTTTGCCAATGATAAGATTGATTTTATCTGGGATTCTGTTGTCGAAGAGATCAAGGGTGATGACGTCAAGGTCCGTTCGGTTGATATCAAAAATGTAAAGACCGGCCAAGTAACGAATCATGATTTTGGTGGCGTCTTTGTCTATGTTGGCCTTGATCCTGTTTCTAGTATGGCTGCTGATTTGGGAGTCACTGATGAAGCAGGCTGGGTGATCACCGATACAGATATGAAGACGAGTGTTGACGGTGTATTTGCTATCGGAGATGTCCGCCAGAAAGACTTACGCCAAATTACGACTTCCGTTGGGGATGGTGCGGTTGCTGGCCAGGAAGTCTATAAATATCTCACTGAACATGCTTAATGATCTTTTAAATCGAAGTTGGGAGGAAATCCCAACTTTTTAAATTATGTTATAATAGTCACAACTTTATACGCTTTTAGCATCAGAAGGAGACCTTCATGTACCAAGATGACAGTTTAACATTACATACAGATTTATACCAAATCAATATGATGCAGGTTTATTTTGAACAGGGCATTCATAATAAAAGAGCCGTGTTTGAGGTTTTTTTCCGCAAGGAGCCTTTTGCGAATGGCTATGCAATTTTTGCAGGTTTAGAAAGAATTATTCAATACCTAGAGCAGCTGCATTTTTCGGAGACAGATTTAGCCTATTTAAAAGATTTGGGTTATCCAGCAGATTTTTTAGCCTATCTAAAAAATCTGGAAATGACTTTAACCGTTAAGTCAGCAAGAGAAGGAGATTTAGTTTTTGCTAATGAGCCCATTGTTCAAATCGAAGGCCCTCTGGCTCAGTGTCAGTTAGTTGAAACAGCCATTTTAAATATTGTCAATTATCAAACATTGATTGCAACCAAGGCAGCTCGTATTCGTTCAGTTATTGAAGATGAGCCTCTCTTAGAGTTTGGGACACGCCGAGCTCAAGAAATGGATGCTGCCATCTGGGGAACACGAGCAGCAGTCATCGGTGGCGCTAATGCCACTTCTAATGTACGGGCGGGTAAAATGTTTGGCATTCCCGTCTCTGGCACCCATGCCCACGCTCTCGTACAGACTTATGGCAATGACTACGATGCTTTTATGGCTTATGCTAAAACCCACAGGGACTGTGTTTTTCTTGTTGACACCTATGATACTCTTCGCTTAGGGGTTCCGGCTGCTATCCGTGTTGCCAAAGAATTGGGGAATAAGATTAATTTTCTGGGTGTGCGTTTAGATTCAGGGGACTTAGCTTATCTATCTAAGAAAGTTCGTAAGCAACTAGATGAGGCTGGATTTACGGATGCCCATATTTACGCTTCTAATGATTTGGATGAAAATACCATTTTAAACCTTAAGATGCAAAAGGCTAAGATTGATGTCTGGGGCGTTGGCACAAAGCTCATTACAGCTTATGATCAGCCAGCTCTTGGTGCAGTTTATAAAATTGTTGCCCTAGAAGATGATAGAGGCGTAATGCAAAACACGATCAAACTCTCCAACAATGCTGAGAAAGTTTCCACACCCGGCAAGAAGCAGGTGTGGCGTATTACGAGTCGTGAAAAAGGCAAGTCGGAAGGGGATTACATCACCTATTATGATGTCGACGTCAATGAAGTAGAAGAGCTGCATATGTTCCACCCGACTTACACCTATATCAATAAAACAGTGAAAAATTTTGGTGCTGTTCCCCTTTTGGTTGATATTTTTGAGCAAGGGCGCTTGGTCTATAAGCAGCCGACTCTTGAGGAGATAAAGGCTTATGCCAAGGCAGAATTGGATGATCTCTGGGATGAATATAAACGAGTTCTCAATCCGCAGGATTATCCAGTTGATTTAGCACCAGATGTTTGGCAGGATAAGATGGATTTAATCGATCAGCTGCGTGATAAAGCTAAACAAACTGAGAATTTCTAAGGAGGAGAGTATGACCTTACAAGATACCATTATTCAAGAATTAGGAGTAAAACCGGTTATTCATGCTCAAGAAGAGATCCGCCGTTCTATTGACTTTCTCAAAGATTATATGAAAAAACACCCCTTCTTGAAATCATACGTATTAGGAATTTCAGGAGGCCAGGATTCAACCCTAGCAGGCCGCTTGGCTCAACTGGCCCTTGAGGAATTACGTGAAGAGACAGGTAAGGATTATCGCTTTATCGCTATCCGTCTTCCCTATGGTATTCAAACTGATGAGGCAGATGCCCAGCTTGCCTTGGAATTTATTCAGCCTGATCTTTCGCTTTCTATCAATATTAAGAAAGCTGTTGATGGGCAGGTTGCTGAATTAGCCAAGGCAGGTGTAAATGTATCAGATTTCAATAAAGGGAATATTAAGGCTCGGCAACGCATGATTACTCAGTATGCTGTTGCGGGTGAAAATGATGGGGCAGTTATTGGAACAGACCACGCTGCCGAGAATGTCACAGGATTTTTTACTAAATTTGGCGATGGTGGAGCTGATATTTTACCGCTCTATCGTCTGAATAAACGTCAAGGTAAACAGCTGCTGGCGGAGCTAGGGGCAAATAAGGCTCTCTACGAAAAAGTACCGACAGCTGATCTAGAGGAAGATAAACCGGGGATTGCTGATGAGCTTGCCTTAGGTGTCACCTATCAGGATATAGACGATTATTTGGAAGGTAAGAACGTCGGTCCCCAAGCTCAGCAAACGATTGAGAATTGGTGGAAGAAGGGCCAGCATAAACGCCATCTGCCTATTACAGTTTTTGACGACTTTTGGAAATAAAAAGGTCCAGTGGACCTTTTTATCCCGAGCCCAAAAATCAAAAAGCGAGGCTGGTCCAGTGATTATCGGTTTTCCATTTTTTAAATTTTAGAGTGGGACTCAATCAGTAAATCGTGATAAAATCATGATTTTGATTTTCGTCACTCTCTTATTTTAAGGCTCAGGTCTCTTCCGCTTTCCTGTTTTTAGGTGGCAGGCTTTGGCAGTCTATTCCCAGACTGCGGAGCATTTTGACACTTGTTTTACAAGCTTTATTTCTCAATTAAAAAGGTCTGGGGAGAGACCGTTTCAGATTACCACCTTAAAATCAGGGAGTGGTGAGAACCAAAATTTTCAAGTTTTGAGTTCTTTCCCACTCCCATTCGAATATCCTTAGGCTATTTTTGGATTTATTTTAGTAAATTTGGTTCTTGCTTCTTCCTTTGTTACATGGTATACTAATAGTAAGTTAAAAAACTAATTTTTTTGATAAAGCAATGCTGATCAGCTCAACTTGCTAGAGACAGAACTGATGAGCCGAATGTGTTTGTATTGGAGGATGAGATGTTTTCGGCAGAAAAATTAAAGAAACGTCGTCAGAAATTGGGTCTATCTCAGGCTGATCTCGCTCGTCAGCTAGGAATTTCCAGACCATCGTATTTTAACTGGGAAAATGGTTACACTAGACCTAATCAAAAAAATTGGGATAAACTCAGTCAGATTTTACAAGTAAGTCCATCCTACTTTTTATCTGAGCATGAGATAGTTGAGACCTATGTTCAGCTTAACCAGACGAATAAGAAAAAAACTTTAGATTTTGCCAATCACCTTTTAATCAGTCAAGGTAAAATGATATCGGAAGCTGGTAAGCAGCTATATCCTTACAAAGTTTATGAACGGCTATCTGCTGGTACTGGCTATACTTATTTTAATGATGGCAATTATGATGAAGTTTTTTACGATGAGGAATTAGACCATGATTTTGCTTCTTGGGTTTTTGGAAATTCTATGGAACCTACCTATCTCAATGGTGAAGTTGTATTGATTAAACAAACAGGATTTGATTATGACGGAGCTGTTTATGCGGTGGATTGGGACGGTCAAACCTATATCAAACGAGTCTATCGTGAAGAAGGTGGTCTACGTTTAGTATCGATTAACCAGCAGTATGCTGACAAGTTTGCTCCTTATGATGAGGAACCGCGGATCGTAGGAAAGATCGTAGGCAATTTTATGCCAATAGAAGCTCAAGGATAGTTAGGGTTTGAAGCAGGCCGCTAGAATTTATGAAGAAAACAAATACCTAGCCAAGCCCAAACTTGCTGGGGAGAGAGCTATTATGATTAATCCTAAGCGAGCAGAAGCTTGGAACTAATTAGCTCGGATTCATCGTCAGGCAGGCCAAGTTTATCAAGCCTCTGCTTGTGACTATATGGTCAAGGATTTGGAAGCCTATCCCAATTTTCTTTTTGTCTGCCAACCTACTTATGATTTTTGAATTTCTTGTGAGCTCTTAGAGTCTGGTATTGAGCTTAGTTGTATGGTTGAAGCTTGCCAGAGTTTTATCAGTTAATTTTAAGGAGATAAAAGAAACTTACCAAAACTATCTTTCTGATTTCATGCTTTATCTATGTCAGGAAGGTACCTAAAGACTAGAAGAAGACGGATTAATTTAGAATTTATAGAAAAAAGACTCTCTTACCTTATAGTGCGGGAGTCCTTCTTTTTTATTATATTTATAACTATTGGATCGCGAGAGGGTTTATTAACTGACTGGCATGATAAGCTGGGATTTCTCTAAATCAAGGCTTAGGGAATAATCACTGTTATCGCGCAGGGTATGTTCAAAATCAGTTGTATAGAGAATGAGGCGGAGGGTGTCTCCTTTGGATAATTGATAGATGCTAGGCTGTAAGTCCAATATTAGAGTCATCCATTGATCCGGCTCAATATCCTGTACCCTCAAAAGACTGCTTCTATTTTGGAGATTGATACTGGCTTTACTAATCACTCTGTAGGGTGTTTCAGCAAAGGGCAGTTCCATACAGTGTTCTCTAGCATAAAGGCAACCGTTATCAATACCTCGGGCTTCTTTAACAGCTGGGACATCCTTATGGCGTTTTTTCTTGCCGTAATCCAATAATTGAGCGGACAAGAGTCCCTTGTTTGCAGAGGATTTAATCCTAAGTTTTAAGCGTGGTCGACCATTCATCAGTAAGTCTTTCGTCAGGTTCAAATCAACTGTCACTTGCTGGGCTTTATTGTTAAAAAGCTGAGTCTTGAAATGATTAAAGTCTTTGCAATAGCTATCAAAAACCTCTTGTTGGTAATGATTTTGAATGATAGGCACATTATTCCCTAAGTTGAAAGTCTGCTGATATTGGCTATCGAATTGCTCCAGAATTTGCCAACTTTGTTCCTGGTGGTTATCCTGCCAGATAAGCTCAGGTAGTTCAAATTGGTTATCTACCCCCAGCAGTTTTTTGGTTAAGAGGGCATTCATACATTCTCGAAAATCAATAGACTGCCAATTGTTCATATAAACATGCATACCATTGTGGAAAAAGAGATGCTTTTTAACATGACTGGGCAAAGCTCTGAAAAATTGGTAGGTATGTATGGGTTTGACATTCCAATCCTGACTGCCGTGGGTCATAACGATTTCAGCTTTGATCTTATCGGTATGAATAAGGTAGTTACGATCGTGCCAGTATTGGTTGTAATTCCCGCTATCGCGCTCAAGTGCCTGGCTTTGCTGTTTGAGAAAGCCTTGATAGTTGTTATTGCTGCGTAAATATTCTCCGGCTAGAAGATTTCTGGAGTAGGTGTATTCTGTCAAAACGTCTAAATCTTCCCCAGGATAGCCGCCAGGACTGGACACTAAGCCATTTTCACGATAGTAGTCATACCAAGAGGAAATTCCCGCCTCAGCAATGATAACTTCTAAGCCATCTACTCCTGTAGTTGCTAGAGCATTTGACATGGTTCCCAGATAAGAGAGTCCGGTTGTGGCCACCTTGCCTGAGGCCCAGTCTGCTTTTACTTGGAGTTGCCGCTTGTGGGTGGTAAACGCATTAGCACGACCATTGAGCCAGTCAATAACCGCTCGAAAAGCGTTAACTTGCTGATAGTCCCCGCTGGTCATAAATCCTTGGGAGGCTAAGGTACCTATCCCAGATACATAAATATTAGCGAATCCGCGGGCAAGGAGATAATCATTAAGCGAATAATTGGCGATATGTGTAAAGGTCTCTTGCGCTGGGCTCGTCGGTTTCTGGGAGAGTCGGTAGTTAGGAGAAGGGATAGGTTTATCGACAAGTGTGATAGTTTCAGCTTTTTTGGGCTTGAGCTTTTCTTCCATTTGGTGCATCTTTTTATCATTAGCAGCAGGATTGGTACCTTGGTGGTAGGGACTGGCTGTCATGCTTGCTGGTAAGAGCTGGTTGGATTCTGGACGCATGATATGGACACGAATAAGATCGTTTTGGCCATCGTGGTCACTATCAACTGCTGTTTCGACATAGACAACTTCACGGATAATACGGTTAGTATCAAAAGTAGCCAAACTTTTTCCATTGAAAAAATGATAGTGATTGTCTGTGGGAATCAGCCCCTGACTGACCAATTTATCAATGAGGGTCATGCCGGTCTTCTGTCGTGTTGCTAGCAGCTGATGTAGAGTCTTGGGAAACTGTTCAGCTTGGTAAAGCACAGGAAAGTGAAGTTCAGTCAGAAAGGATTCTATATTTTTAAAATCAACATGAGGAATAAAATCTAGCAACTGTAGGGCTACGATATTAAAAATTTCTTCAGTGAGCGGCTGTCCCGATTGGAAAAAGGTCCATAAGTCCGTATCAAAATCGGCAATGAGATTAGAGATAGGAAAGTCTTTATCATGATATTGAAAAAAATACCTTTCAAGAAAATTTTTTAAATTATGCTTAGTAGAGTAATTTCGATCAATATCAAAACCCAAAGCCCGCAGTTCTGTCTCTGCTTGATCCAGCGAACTAGGGATGTAACTAAATTGGTTGTATCGCATAGTATTTCCTTCTTTTCCTTGCTAGTAAGCGTTTTAATTTCGTTAACATCTTTACTTTATCTATTATACTTGATAAAATGGTAACTGTCTAAAACTTGTAAGTAGAAGGGAAAGCTAGACAAATGAATGAATTTTTTAAAGAGGCCCTGACGCATGAATGGCTGCTTAAGTATGGAACAGAGGTCATTGCAACGGCGCTGATGGTTTTAATTGGTAATGGTTCTGTAGCTAATGTTGAATTAAAAGGCACTAAAGGAAACAAATCTGGCTGGTTGGTAATAGGGTTTGGGTATGGCTTTGCCGTAATGCTTCCAGCTCTTATGTTTGGTACAGTTTCAGGAAATCATATTAACCCAGCTTTTACACTGGGATTAGCTGTATCTGGCTTGTTCAAATGGACTTATGTACCAGGGTATTTGATTGCTCAGTTCTTAGGTGCTATGCTTGGGCAAGGCTTGCTTGTTCTTGGTCATGCAGCTTACTATCAAAAGACAGAGGATCCAAACGCTATCCTAGGTTCTTTCTCGACAATTTCAGCTTTGGATGATGGTACAGAAGAATCTCGACGTCCATCTACGATCAATGGCTTTATTAACGAATTTATTGGAACCTTTGTTCTAATTTTTGGGGCGCTTGCCTTGACAAAAAATTATTTTGGTACAGATATTCTTAAGCAAGCCGCTGAGCAAACTGGGATGACAGTAGAAGTGCTATCCCAACAAAGTCCTCAAATTCCATTGTTAACTAGTGGTTCTCTTGCTGTTGCGCATTTAGGACTAGGGTTCCTTGTGGCAGCATTGGTTATTTCTCTCGGTGGTCCGACTGGTCCAGCTCTTAACCCTGCTCGTGACCTAGGTCCTCGATTGCTTCACCATCTTCTTCCAGAAACGGTTCTTGGAGAAAACAAGGGAGATTCAAAATGGTGGTATGCTTGGGTACCGGTTGTAGCTCCAATTCTAGCAGGTATTATCGCCGCTGCAGCCTTCAAAGCCTTGTATCTGTGATAGATGAAAAAAACGCTCCAGTGGAGCGTTTTTTCACGAGCTTAGAAATGAGAGAGCGAGTCAGATTCGGCGGAGGAGTTTTCATGACTTCAAAATCAAGTAGGCAACTCTGCCTGTGTTTATATCCCAATTTGTAAAATTAAGCTAGACAGAAAAAAAGCCATTTATGTTAGGCTCAGATAAACACCACATTTGTCTGAGAGGAACTACCATAAATGACCTACACCCATCTTACCACAAACGAACTCGTAATGATAGAGGCTTACTACCAAGAAAAC